>JABSQK010000204.1 GCA_013215875.1 Lentisphaeria bacterium | reverse complement strand
TTGCAGCAAGTATTTTTAAAGGTGCTAAATTTTTTAATTTATATGACTCCATGACATGATCATGCATATCCTGAATATAATAGACAGGTAAAGCATCATCATCATCTATGTTTGTCGTTATCACATAATCAGCATCTGCTGAAAAATAATCTTTAAAACAATCCAAAGAAAACTGATCTTCATTTTTAAATTCGTACAAATAAACGTTTTTTAGAGATTTGGTTAATTCGAATAGCTTATCCCTATACTCTTGGGCCAAGTGCTCATCTATGATAAAAACCCAAGTGAAATCTTTATTTACCTGGGCGAGAATATTGGGCAAACAAATCATCTCAAATATTAAAAATCTAAATTCCAATTTTTCAGGATCTAAAGGATCAGAATCATATTGAGGGGATCTACCATTACCATTTGTATAGTTTCTATAGCTGAAACGGGTGATTAGTAAATGTTCAATTTTCATGTATTTACCTGGAATTGATCGAATGTTCTTTGCTCATTTGAGAACATTTCTACTATACTTTTTTATTTCTGATAAGAAATGCCGTTGTACTCATTGGCAAGGCTTTACTTTTCTGTCTTTATGAGGCCATCCACATGGTAGCTCACGTCGAGAAATATATCTGCGTCGTCATCTTCTTTGATGGAATTGCGAATAACTTCGCTATTAAGTTCCGGGTGTTTGTCCTTTGCTTCCAATTCCAATACAAGGATTGTACCGACGGGGATTTTACTAATTGGTCCGTGTTTTTTAGCGATCAACCCCCATTGCAAGACATGAATCTTTTTACCATCCATCTGACCTTTAATAATCTCTACAACATTGTATTCATTGACAATCAGTGAGTCGACATAGGGTGAGATATCACCAGGAGAGGGTATCTTCGACTTAGCGGTGAGTTTTGCTTTTACTATAATTCTGGGAATACGTCTGATCGTTTTCTTTACGGCACGATAGTTTGCGACAGCTTCCTTTGCAGTCATCACTCTTGAAAAGATGGCTATATGATTTAGCTGCCCCCACCAGGTCTTCTTATTTTTTTGACCGCCAATGATAAGGTCTTTTGATTGACTAAACCAGTTTAGTTTACCTTTCAGTTTATCGACTTTCTTTACCGCTTTGCCATTAAGGTAGCATATTAGTTCGCCCGGCTTGTAACTAACCACGATATGATTGGCAGTAGATTTTGTTAGATCTGTAAGTGCAACCTGGGCGGGGCCGACTGATGTTTTGATATAGAGGTATAATTTTGATTGTGCCTGGAACAGTGAAAAATTGATTCTTTTATTTCCCGGACCAGAGCGATTGGTGATAATATGTCGTGGTGCCTTTTTGTCGCCGACTGTAACTGTTCCCGGGGTGATAGTAAGTTCAATGGAAAATGCACTTTCAGCTTTGCATATCTCTGAGATTGTCTGATTCGTTTTTGGAACTGTAAATTGGCCGCCCCGCAGATCAATTTTGCCAGTGTTGTTTATGCGCGCTAAACCCATAGGGTTCAGCCTGGCTGATGAAAAGGCATGGGCCGCATTATTATCATAGTAAAATCGGTCCCATTCATTTTTTCCCAGCACTAAGAGCAGATTCGTTCGGTTGACTGGCCAGGCCTGACGTTTTACAGTAATCTTCCTGTTAAAGGTTTTTCGTGATGCCGACTGGCTATAGACACCCGTGAGTTCAAGTACGTCGTTCCTTGCTAATTTACCGGGAAGTTTCAGTATAACATCGGTTTCTATTTCTCCCATACTCACCTGGCTAATGGTAAGACCCGACTTGGCTTTTACCCTTGGCTTTTCAAGCATAACCA
>JABSQK010000203.1 GCA_013215875.1 Lentisphaeria bacterium | reverse complement strand
TTTCTTCAGACAATCTAAAATCACTTGATACCAGTAAAAGCCGTATATCCGGGTCCGTAAGCCGTTCCATTTCACGTTTGCCAATGGATGCACTTGTGGTGATTTCAGATGGTATAAGTACTGATGGGCCTGTGCCGGATCATATCCTCAACTGGGCAGTAAATCGGGGCGTGCCGATTTTTAGTTATTGTCCTGTGACTGGTACTGGCGGGAACTTTGATGTTATTTTGGATAAGACCATCTGTAAAAAAAGCAATCCCAGAGAAATTTCAGCGGTGATTAAGTTGAAAGGACGCGAATCAGTAAATCTTAAGGCGATATTATATATTGATAATAAAAAGGTTGCGTCTCAGGAACTGGAATTGAAAAAAAAGCAGAACGTGAGTTTCCCCCTAAAAAGGCAATTGATTGGCTGGCATGATTACAGAGTTGAAGTTGAAGCTGTGAGCGGTGAGTTGACTGTTCTGAATAATCAACAGAGTGGGATCTTCCATGTAAACCCACCTAGTAAAATTTTGCTTGTGTATTTTATGCCGAGTGTGGAGTTGCGCTTATTAAGCCAGTACCTAAGAGGGATTCTTGATGAACGATTTGAAATTGCAGCAGCAGATGAGCTTGAGGATTTTAAGGTGGAAGAGTGTGGCTTACTCATCGCTTTGGACTTAGACTTTAAGAAGCTACCAAAGAATTATCAACAGGCGATAAATGGGAAACGTCTAAACAGCCTTTTGATTAGTGGGCGACGAACAAAGAATTGGGAAAAAATAGCCGGTTATCCCGTACGACGTTTTCACGGAATACGAAACCTATATAAGGAAAAAAGAGGGTATGCCCGGGTGCAAACGGCCGGAGCTTTTGCATCATCGAATTTTAAATATTTGAAGAGTCTTTTCTTCACCCATGTTCAGCGGAATAATTCAGCTGTGGAGTTGCTCACTTTAAAACAGTCTGATAGATTTTATCCGTTTTTGCTGGCCGACAAAAAAGAAATGGCAAATTATATGGTTCTATTAGGCAATAGCAGTTGGAAATGGGGTGGCCATCCAGATGAAAAAGTGCGTAAAGAATATCATTTATTCTGGAAACAGATCATGGATTGGGCCTTGGGAGAAAGTGATAAAAAGAATGAGTTACTGGTAGATTACGCTCTAATAAAAGGCTCCACCCATCGTTTTTATATTGATCATAAAAATTCGGAGAAAACAAAAAAGTTGAAAGATGTTATTTTGACATATAGAGAAAGTGCGAGCACTGAAGAGATAGAGCTGAAGACGACATTTCTTGATGGACGCTGGTATGCTGATTATCCCGGCAATGTGAATATTTCAAAAGTTGTGTGGGTGAAAGCAAAAGCTATCTATGATGGAGAAACAAAAATTAGCAGTAAGCGTCCTTATTTAATGCGTGTGAATAATCGCGAATTTCTCAATAGTTTTCCGCAGGTCTCATATATGAAACGATTGGCAACCGACGACGGGCATTTTGCAAATGTGGAAACATCCGCTCAATTAATAAAAAAGATTGCAGCGCATTTTGGCAAGGCGGCAAAATCCATACAGGTACGCAAACGGAAGCCCACAATTGAATATCTTTTAACCCTAGCTATAGTAATTATGTACTGCTTAGAATGGTTTTTTGAAAGGCGTACAAAGGAATCAATCAATGCCTAGCATGGGAAAAGCAACTAAATATTACTGGCAGGTCTACAGCAAGCTTTTGCTTGTATCGATTGCATCATACTTATTGATATTATTCGCTATGGTCCTGCTCTCTTCATTCGTTTTCTCTCTCTTAAATGACGTCATCTCATCGACTTTTTTATTGAGTCTTTTTTGCTGGCTGTCAGTACTTGGTTCAATTGCCATATTTGTCATATATTTCTATCGCTTTCTAAAAAGTTCAGAGCTGCATCGGATCTGCAAAGACAATATGTTTATCCATTTTAAGGACTATGAAAAAGAATTGGATTCCTGGTTTGCCAAGGAACTGATTGGGCAGGATAGCGAGATATCAAAAGAAATATTACGGCGTCGGCTAAATGAGAATCTTCCAAATAAAGTTCCCCTTCTATTGCGTATAATCCCTTTAAAAGCTGCTTTAATTGGAAGCTCTGTAATTCTTTTTAGCCTCATCGTTTCGAGTTTTGGCAGTCGATCAATAAAAATACAAATGGGGCAGTTTTTTTCACAACTTCTGGTGGGGCATTCTCAACCTGCGCTTGAGATGTTGTCATTTTACCCGGCACAGCGTTGGGTGAACGCAGATGAAACAAACAAAGTAACTGTTAGCTTTAATCGTCATGTTGGTCGGGAGCCCATTCTAAAAATACAAAATTCGACTCGTCTGCAATCCATAAAAATGCGGCGCATTTCAAATACAAAGTTTAGTGCAATCATAGCAAAGCAAAGCGAGGATTTTAGCGCTCAAATAAAAATTGGGAGCTTGCAAACCGAGACCTTTCGTTTTCGTATAATTCCAAAAGACGTATTAACCATTCATCAAATAAAGGTAAAGGAACCGGATAAATCGTTTGCTGATATCATCGACTTAAATAAGTATGATATTCGTGTAAAACACGGCTCTAAATTATTTGTACGGGTTAAAATAAAAAATGCCCCTGTAACAGATATTTCATTCAAAGGCTCGAAGAGTGGCTTGCGTGAGCTGACCGAAATATCCCAAAATTCATTTTTGGCAACAGCGCCAATATCAAAGAAAGAGGCATTTTACTTTACATGGAAAATCTATGGAAAAGTATATCAGAGTAAGCCCATTGTTGTACATATAAATCTTGATGGCAAACCCGTCATTAAAATTTTAAGCCCTGAAAATGCCACTGTATTTAATAAGGATGATGAGGAAATTCGTGTAAAAGCGCTTTTAAGTGATGATGTCAAAATCCACCAGAGTAGTCTTTTATTTTCAGATCTATACGATCTCAGCGTGAAACGTCGTTTATTTAAAACTGGTCAAACAATCGAACTCAATGAGCTGATATATGCCGATGAGCTAAAGAATCGACAGGGACGGATTCTTGCCATAAGCATCATTGCAGAAGACAATGCCCATACCCCGAACCGAACGGTTGCCAATCCCGTATTTATTCTACTGCCCCACAGAGATGTTCCTAAAGATAAGAAAATAGATTTAGAGAAATTTTGGAATGAGATTGCCAAGACCAAGCTTGATAAAAAACTCAAGAAGGATCTGAAGAAGGAAATAGAGCAACTTTTAAAACCTGAAAAAGCTGAGCAGCAGGCTAAGAATGATCAGGAGAAAAAAGAAGAGATCTCTGAGAAAAAAGAAAGTGAAGAGCAAGCAAAGAAAGAGTCAGAAGAAAAATCATCTGAGAAAAAAGCTGAGAAAGAGGGTGAGGAACAGGCTAAAGACGGCGAGAAGAAAGAGGGTGAAGAACAAGCTAAAGAGGGCGAGAAGAAAGAGGGCGAGGAACAAGCTAAAGACG
>JABSQK010000202.1 GCA_013215875.1 Lentisphaeria bacterium | reverse complement strand
TCATTTATTACAATATTTTGCAGAGAGCGGAAAATGGTCATAGCCCCATCCTCCAGTTGGCAATGACTCAAGCTCCAAATGTGAAAAATACCCCATCAGGTCGCGAGCACCACGGGTAATATGTCCACTGTTATGAAATAGGGCTATTTCCGGATCGACAGACTTTAGCGTTTCAGATGTACGAACAAAATAGTTTTTCAAAACTTCAGCAGCATGGGTACTGCGGTCTTCCGAAGATTCCGGATCGAAACCTTTTTCCAACATCGAATCAATGCAGTATGTACAACAACAGGGGCCTTGAAAAATAATATCGGTAAAAATTCCATCGTTATCTGGAAAGAGTTCTGCTGTTTCTTTAATTAATTCACAAAGGTGATCAAGGTATGGGGTGTTAAAACACATTGTTTTAAATCCTGGATCTAATGGACTCGTGGTCCACCCCATTTGTTTGCCGTCTGCATCCAAAGAACGCCATTCCGGATGTTCTTCTGCGACACGGCTGCTTACCCCGGCAGTAATATAAATAGGTACGTTAATATCAATTTCTTTTGCCGCATCAAACTGAGCCCGTAACAAATCAAACTTAAGATGCGGGTGCATCTTCCCAACTTTGGTTTCATTGTAACTCCAACCATGGTGACATACTGCAAAAGTCGTAACGGAATTTACATGCCCGGCCTTAAGTGTATCCTGCCATTGTTGCTTGTCGAATTCTTCGCCGATGCCTTCAATCATTGGCGATGTATGAAAGTCGAGATGTATTTGTCTAAAGCGTAAATGATGCATAATAAATTCCTGTTATTAAGAGTTCGATTGAATAAATCTCAAATTAAATATGTAGCAAGCCCATTTACTTAAGACCTTCCTTAAGGTCTTCCAATTCTTCCCAGCGTCTATAGAGAAACTTCACACGCTCCTTGGCGTCATCGAGCTTCTTGATCAAGTTCTGCATTTCATCGTAGTGTTTGTCATAGAAATCATCTGTGGCAAACAATGTTTCAAGATCTTCTACATTGGAATCTGCTAGTGCAATATCGCCTTCGATAGTTTCCAGTTCCTGTTGCTCTTTATAGGACAGCTTATTCTTTTTCTTAGGACTATTCTCGACTATGACTTTTACCTTTTCGTTTTTAGCTGAAATACTTTTCTCTGCATCCAACTGCGTTTTTTTCTTCAGATAATAATCATAGTCCCCTAGCCAATAAGTCACCTCTCCCTTATCCATTTCAATAATTCCTGTACAGACACGGTTGAGGAAGTAGCGATCGTGAGAGACAATGATTACACAGCCATTAAAATTAACAATCGCCTCTTCAAGAATACGCATAGTCTCAAGATCGAGATCATTCGTCGGCTCATCGAATATCAAAAAATTTCCACCATACTTCAGCTTTTTAGCGAGCAGCAAACGGTTGTGTTCCCCGCCGGACAATCGATCAACCCTAGTTTTAATGCGGTCATCACTAAATAGAAATCTTTTCAGGTATGACCAAATGCCAATTTTATGCTGCCCTATCATTACAAAGTCATGCCCTTCACCCACTTCTTCAAGAACAGTCTTTTCCGGCGACAGGCTTTCGCGGTTTTGTTCGATATAGTTAAACTCTGTGAGGTCTCCAATGCGAATTTCGCCTGAATCCGGCTGCATATCGCCCATTATCATTTTGAGTAATGTTGTCTTACCCACACCATTCGGGCCAATCAAACCGATGCGCATGCCTCTTTCAAAGTCGAATGTAAAGTTACTTATCAGTTTATTATCACCAAATGATTTAGCGATACCATTTATTTCAACGATGCGATTGCCCAGTTTATTTGGTGGTAAAAGTAGCAAGTCGACATCTTCTTCTCGATTGGGGCCATCCTGATTTGCTTTATCGTAGTAGCGATCGAGCCGGTCTTTGCTTTTAGTTGTACGCGCCTTTGGACCACGGCGAACCCACTCGAGCTCACGTTTGAGAAAGTTCTGCCGCTTCGATTCCGTGAGTTCTTCACGAATGATGCGTTCCGCTTTCTTTTCAAGATAATTACTATAGTTGCCATCATAACAATAGAGTTGGGCATTTGCCAGTTCAACAATCTGAGTGGATATTCGGTCGAGGAAATAGCGGTCGTGTGTGACCAGCAGCAGTGTACCAAGATAATTACCCAGGTAGCGCTCCAACCATTCAATCGCACTTGTGTCCAGATGGTTGGTCGGTTCATCCAATATCAAAAAGTCCGGGTTTTCAACCAGCGCTTTAGCCAATGCAATGCGCCGTCGTTCGCCTCCTGAAAGATGAGTTACTGACAAATCACCCATG
>JABSQK010000201.1 GCA_013215875.1 Lentisphaeria bacterium | reverse complement strand
TTGGAAATTTTCAAGATCCTGTGTGAGTTGGATGGTGATTTTCTGAAAGTTACTTTCAGGATATTTTTCAAGTAATATTCCCAATCGTTTAATATAAAGCTCTGGTTTACTGCTCTTTAATGATGCACTAATAATAGGAACGAATTGGCGTGCAGCTTTATAATCATCTGCAGACCGCCACTTTCCATGATAATACTTAAATCCGCGGGCGTGCATCCAGCTTGAATACTTCAGCCATTTTTCATCCTTATAAATATAAGACTTTGCTTTCTTACTTATATCCTTATATACAGCTAAGGTTTTGTCCAACGGGGTAAGAAAAAATGATTTACGAAACGCCTCACGATAGTAAGGTGCTGCTGTTTGATAGCGTCCGGATGTATAGAGATGGTCGGCCTTATAAAGGTAATTGAGCACTAGGTGGCGTTGTTCGTTGCGAATGTTAACAGGGAGGGAATTAATCTTTATCTCGTTCCACTTGTAGTGTTTACCGCCAGAGGGGCTTTTAATGAACACACCTCGTTTGTCATAGCTGCTTTCACCATCCAGCACCTTTTTGCCATTCCGCAATTCAATTGCAAAAAGGCTAAGGCAAATAAAAAATATGAAAATACTTTTCTTCATAGTTAGCTTTCCTTATTTGTTAAATTAGGTTTTAAACGACCATCGACAATATTTATTCTAAAATAATACTTGTAAAACATACTAACATATGTTATACTTAAATCAAACATAAAAATAAGAGGCATGAAAATGGCAAAACGGAAAGTACCTAAGATGGAACTCACAGACGATGCAGATAAAAACCTGGAAATCGCATTAAGTCAAATCGACAGAGAATTTGGAGTAGGTACAGTGATGCGCCTCGGAGATGAGGCTAAAAAGCGTATTCCGACGATATCGACGGGTGCTTTATCACTCGACCTTGCATTGGGTATTGGTGGCTTTCCACGGGGTCGAATCGTTGAAATTTACGGCCCTGAGGCATCTGGTAAAACAACCGTATGCTCACATGTAATAGCTAATGCGCAAAAATCCGGTGGTGTATGTGCATTTATCGATACCGAGCATGCATTGGACCCTCGTTATGCGGAAATCATTGGTGTGAATACCAATGATTTACTTGTGTCGCAACCTGATTGTGGTGAAGATGCACTCAATATTACCGAAACACTCATTCGTTCAAATGCACTGGATATTGTCGTTGTCGACTCTGTTGCAGCGCTTGTACCACGGGCAGAGATTGAAGGACAGATGGGCGATTCCCATATGGGACTTCAGGCACGTTTGATGAGTCAGGCACTGCGGAAGCTTACCGGAGCGGTGAGTAAAAGTAAAACCTGTCTGGTATTTACCAATCAGATTCGCGAAAAAATTGGCGTTATGTTTGGCAATCCCGAAACAACCTCTGGTGGTAATGCACTGAAATTTTATGCATCCATCCGCATCGATATCCGACGCTCGGAATCCATCAAGGCACCCACCGGGGAAGCGATTGGTAATAGAGTACGGGTTAAGATCGTTAAAAACAAACTTGCGGCACCTTTTCAGACTGCACAGTTCGATATCATGTATAATGAAGGTATATCGCGCTCAGGTTCGATACTCGATGTTGCAGTTGATGCAGAAATCATTGAAAAGCGTGGTGCCTGGTTCTCATTTGGTAAAGAACAGCTTGGCCAGGGCCGTGAACAGTCAAAAATCGCCATTTCTGAAGACGAGGATTTGCAGAAGCGTTTGCTCGAGGCAATCAACGAGTTTCATGGCTTAAATGACGATGGAGATGAGCCTGTAGAATCAGAAACAAAGGTCTCTGAAGAAAGCCCTGAACCGGTCGAAGAAGCCTAAAATAGATTGAAAAATGGCCCTCATGCTGTATAGTTACATCTGTAACTAAGTGAGGGCTTTTGCTTTTATGGATTTTGATTTACAAGATTTTCTTTCAGATTGGGAATTTGACCCCGACAGTAACCTTCGGCATGTTGTCGACGGATCAGGGCGTGAATATATCCAGCTTCGCCTTGAACAGGGTGCATTTTCCGGCATTCTTCAAATGGAGCTCGATGGTCGTCCGGATTCTAGAAAACCACACGATTACGATTTTGCCCTAGACTACTATCAGGAAAAACACACAATTCTTAAGGATCAGAACAAGGAAAAAACGTTCAGCTTAAATCACCTGCAGTGCAAAGAGCTGTTTGAAGAAAGCGAACTGCTTTACGAGCGCTATTCATTCCTTTTGCAAATTGCCGACTATAAACGGGTCATTCGTGATACTGAACAAAATATGGAACTTTTCCGTTTCGTAAATACCCATGCCAAATACAAGGACGATGCAGACTACCTGGAACGCTGGTGGCCTTATATCTTGAGAATCAACGGAACAGCATTAGCGATGGACCTTGTGCAACGCGAAAGTGCACTTGAAGCACTCGAACTTATTAAGTCGACAATTGATGAAATCTGTGCGCTTGAAAATCGCGATATTGAGGAATATCAGTTGGAACGCGAAAGCTCTCTTGAAGCATTGGGCGACCTCTACAAACAGGTCGAGAAAAACCGTACACTGAGTCCTGAAGAAACAATCGAAAAAGAGCTCGATGATGCCCTCAAAAGCGAAGATTACGAAAAAGCGGCTAAGATCCGCGATATCATAGAAGCCACAAGAAAAGAAGCCTAGCCTGGATCATTTACTCCCGGCTGAGAATCTCCATTTGATCCTGACCAAACGATTTTATATTGTTTAATTCATTATGATTAAATAAGAGTTTATTCTTTTGGGCACCATCTTTTATTTTTTGTTTTACATTCCACTCTCTATTGATTTGATTTATGCGACCCTTTTTTAATATTTGATATGTAAGAGGGCGAATCTGTTTAAGTCGCAATGCTTGTTGGAAATATGGATTTTTTTCCAAAGCATGTGAAAATTCGAGGCATTGATTGACTCCTATATCTGCTTCTGTGAAGAGTGTGTAGGCATTTCTATCAGTTGCATATAAAAATGAGGGTGCAGATATTTTAAGCTGATCCAGTGCGAGACAAACCTGTTGTTCTGAGAGCTTTTCACCTGCAAGATCTGAATGGTTTCCTTGTCTGCCAATAAATTGCATGCAGGGGATTTGATTATGGTGATCGATGATACGAACAACATCATTTGTCTGGTAACGATACAGACCGGCGGCTGTTGTCACGATGACTGAATAGTCCTGACCTTTCTCAAGTTGGTGGGCGA
>JABSQK010000200.1 GCA_013215875.1 Lentisphaeria bacterium | reverse complement strand
ATTTACATCTTCCCCTTCACCTTCCAGCACTGCAGTCGCCGGACTCAGGAAATGCACATGTGTATCGGCAGTGACCCAGCCGCGATTACGCCAATCCAAGACGCGTTCCAACTCAAAACATATTTCATTCGTATCCGCATCAACTGTAAACGATTCACGAAGCGGAGCGATCTCATATCCACGGGTAATTTCCACATAGACAGTGCCAAGTGGCGCATCAAGAATACACTCACCATGAATGTAGGCATAATCATTTGCGCCATTGGCAAACTCGCCATAGTTATCCATGAACCAATTGTCATTTACTTTACGATGATTGCCCTTGGGCGGCAGATACTCACCAGCCTCGCCATGAAAATGGATGCGCACGCCAACTGCCACTCGGCTGTCCTTATCGATGACGCGAATTTTTACCGGACGGTGCGCCGGACTTACATCAAGCATTGCTTCGTTGAGATTGAGCAAGTCATAGGATTTCTGGCCATCGCCGGTTTTTAGATAAAGCTTGGCGGCAGGGTGAGTCGCATATTCAATAAGCACAGTATTCGCAGACCGATCAGGCTGTACGTCTACCGGATCTGCTGTCCAATCTTTATAAAGCAACTGTTGGCGCGCAGAAATCACATTACCAAGATCGAATTCTATATCATCGAGTTCACCAATTGCATTAAACTCATGCCCTTCGGGTAGCGTTAGAATCAATTTGCGGCGCTGTTGGAAACGCAGGGGATGTTCGACCAGCTGGGTTAGGCTTATTCCGTAAATCACCGAACTTTCACTGGGGCTGATTTTGAGTGATTTCAAGGGTTTGTCAGGATGTGGATTTGGCATCGCATATATGTAGGCTCTTGGCTGGTTCGATGAATCGCGGGCGCTGACATTTCGGCATTCCGCAACTCCTGGGCTCTTCGGAATAGTGCCTAGGATGGAATCCTCTGAATTACTGCGGTAGCTTCCTTCCTTGCAAGCGGGTATAGCTGCCATTGCGCTGGAACCCCAATCATTATTGTATTGCTGTATGGCAAAACGCCTGTTGATGGAATGGGCAACGCTCTCACCATCTTCATACTCGATTGTATAATCGGAGACTAGGCCGCCAAAGCTTGTTCCGGGTTCGGCTGGCGCTGGCAATTCAGGTAAAGCAGTTACAGTCTCATTCGCAACTGCATGCAAAAATAAAATATAGCTGGCTTTTTGTCCGGCCAGATCAAGGCTAATCGTTTCCGTTTCCAATAGGCATACATTCGGACCATCCTCCGGCCCAATATCAAAGGGAATTCCACGAAATTCATTGATCCCGGATTTACCAATAATCATTTCAGGAATTGGGTGATTGTCAGGAAGTTCATCGCGATGGCAATTATAAATTGAAGAAAGTGAAACGGGTGTGAAATGTTCGGATGGTGTAATATCCATGTTTATAAAACCTCTTTATTATATGATGTAATATTAATAGAAAGCTATATGGCATTGAATTGATTTCAATCAGGAATAATTAAATGATTTAAATCGACAGGAGAGTTCTATCGGTAGGCAAATTTTACGTTCCACAAAATGTCGCGCAAACGACTTCTTCTGGCTTTGGTTCAAGGCTGTAGCTTTCAAGATCCTCTTGAAACTCAAATGGATTTTTCAATACACGATTCATTTCGTGAAAGACTGTGAGATCGCCAACCAAGGCGCCCTGGATGGCACGTTCTACTTGATGATTGCGTGGAATATAAAGCGGATTTATTTTTTTAATGCTCTCAACTGTTTCGTCAAAATCTAATTCACGTTCATTCAATCGCGCTTTCCACTCTTTTTCAAATTCAGGAAATGTTGAACCGTCACCAAGCGCTCTAAAACTTAACGTGAAATCCAATTCTTCCTTTTCTAGATGACTTAAAAATGTATCAACTAAATCCGCATCATCAGAAGTCAGGCCTAGTTTTGCTGTCATTCTTTCATTGAGCTTTTCGGTAAATTGATCACTGATGGGGGCCAGCTCCTCAGTTAGCATTTCGATGGCCTTATCTTCATCGTCATCTACAAGCGGTATAAGGCAATCTGCTAATCGTGCCATATTCCATGCAAGCACAGGACCCTGGTTGCTATAGGCATAGCGGCCATTTCTATCGATGGAGCTAAATACTTTTAGGTTATGGAATTTATCCATAAACGCGCAGGGACCAAAATCGATGGTCTCTCCGGAAATAGCCATATTATCTGTATTCATTACACCGTGGATAAATCCGATGGACATCCACTGGGTAACTAATGAAATCTGCCGTTTGATAAACGCTCTGAAAAAAAGAATTGCTGAGCCATCTTCGATTTCTGGATAGTGTCTTTTTATTGTGTAGTCTAGTAAGGTTTTGAGAGCGTCAATATCTACACGACTGGCGAAGTATTGAAATGTTCCAATGCGAATATGACTGTCAGCGACGCGGGTGAAAACCCCACCCGGCATGACTGTCTCGCGTTGGACATCATCGCCTGTTGCGACTGCGGCGAGTGCGCGGGTTGCTGGAACACCCAGAGACGTCATTGCTT
>JABSQK010000020.1 GCA_013215875.1 Lentisphaeria bacterium | reverse complement strand
CTTACTGTAGATGGCTTGAAGATGTCAAACGACTTCAACGAACGAAATGCCACGGCCCCAAAAGAATATGAGCGCGTTGAAAGAACCCGTATAAACAAAGCCTCAAATAAAACAGACTACTTCGAACGGTCTCCAAGTGGTGCTTTTATCTTCCCCGAAAATGGCCGTCCAAATTCGTTCAATATAAACTGGAGCAAGATCAGAAATATTATATCATCTAGTGGCACGGGAAGTCTGACAGAAAGCGATATGGGGAGCCTGACCGAAGGAGATCAATCGAGTTTGACAGAAAGTGATATGGGAAGTCTGACAGAAGGAGATCAGTCAAGTTTAACTGAAGGTGATATGGGTAGTTTAACAGAATAACAACAAAAGGAAATGATGATGAAGAAACAAGTATTAACATGCATTGCAATAAGTGCCCTTCTAATGGGGTGCGGTAAAACGAAAGAAAGTGAAACGAAGAAACCTGAATCTGAGGCCAGTAAAATAAAGGCCTACAAAGAAAAATACCCGAATGGACAAGACTGGGAAAGCATACAAAAACAAGAGAAGGGAATGACCAAAGAAGAGAAAATCGAAGCATCTAAAATACGAAACAAAGTTAAGGCCGACTATATAAAAAATATGATTAAAAATGCATCCGGTGGTGATCCTTTTGCCAAAAGCAGGAAAGAAGCAGCAGAAAGAATAGCTGCAAGAGAAAAAGCCGAAGCGAAAAAGAAATTAAACCTGCAACAGGAGAATAATAAAGAATAAAATGGAAATGATTGAAGTCGCAGCTCCTTTAACGGAAATATTTGTAAATCTTGGGTATATGACTTTGCTGATTGCATGGCTAATTCATTTCAATTCAAAGCCTGAAATATTCAAAACTCTACGCTTTATCATCCTAATAGCATTGATTGTAGGAGGCTGGAAAATAATGATGCCTGCTTTAACTCATTTATCAAATGGAATAAATATTGCATCATCTCAAACTGGTGATGAAATGCAAAATGTTTTAATCGAATGTGCAAAAATCGAAATAAACTCAGAGGGAGGGTGGTTCTCGATTACAGACAAAGTTGCAACATCGATGGTTTCAATTTTGTTTTACCTCCTGATTGAAGTCGGCACTATCATTCATGAATTCTATCTTTTCATTCAAAAGGCTATCATTATGATTCTTGCTGTCATTGCTCCCCTCATGTTAACATTCCTAGTTGTCCCTCAAATGGCAGGCAATGCCACGAAGTACCTAACCACTTGTTTATCAGTATGCTTGTGGAGTTTGGGATTTCGTTTTATTGATTTGATATTATTGCACATTTTATGCTATTTTGTAAATAGCAGAAAGATCTTTGAAGTTGGAGGCGTTTCAGTTTCTCCTGGCAATATAGCTGCTACATTTGGGGCAGCTCCCACATTTGCAGGCCCAGCTGTCATTATCATGTGTGCCTTTTTTCTCTTCATGATCTTTCTATATATTTCTGCGCCCTTCTTTATGCACACGCTTTTATCAGGTGGTTCCCCAGGGCAAATTATCAAAGGTGCTGCCGAAAAAACAATCGGTTTAGGCATGATGGGTGCATCTATGGGCGTTATGGCCATGGGTGGGCCGGCTGCAATGATTGGCGCAGGTGGCGGTGGTGGGTCACTTCCAGATATTGATATGGGCGGTGGAAGTGGCGGCGGCGGAGGAGGCGGAGGAGGCATGAGCCCCCTACCCGATCTTGATCAGATGTCTTCTACAGCCTCTTCGGATTCTGGCGGTGTCGTCGGTAAGAGTAGTAGTCCATCAGTCCTACGAGGGGAGAACATGGAAGGCGTAAAAATCGGNCCTGGNGGATCNTTGGATGCNGCTGANGTCTATCGACGNACGAAACATTTANAGCCGAANTAANCCAACTCATTAAACTAACTAAACTTAAAGGAAATCTATAAAATGCTTGACCCTGTAAAAGCCTTTGCATCGAATTCAAAGGCGGCTTATTTCTGGTTTTCAGCCAGTATCATCATGTTTTTATTTTCGGTTGTCAGCAATATCGTTGTTGTACAAACGATGAAGCAGCGTGAAAAATTCGTAATCCTTGACCCATCTAAAACCTTCTATGTGACAGCTGCTCTTAACTTCGAAGATGCCAAACCCGTGCAGGATTATTGCATGACAGTCGCAACTCAGGCCTTGCTTAACTGGGGGCCGAATGGATTTGATAATCTGCCATTAATCAACCAAACATTCTTTGGAAAAGCATTAGAGAAAGCTAGAGGCGAATTCAAAAAGTCGGGTGAATACTTTTCTAAAAATAATGTGCATCAGAAAGTGGAAATAAAAAAGATCACGCTTTTAGAGGTAAGTGATTCATCGGTCTTAGGCCAAATTGAAGGCCAGCTTATAATGGTCGGATCCTTTAAGGGGCAATCCTTTGCGCGTAAACGAAACTACACCCTTCACCTACGAATGAACAAAAATCCTCGGCTCGGCTATAACGAACGCCTTCCTTTAGTTGTTAGTAATTTCATCTTAAAAGTCACTGCACTGGAGGATAAGAAATGAGACTCATACTATTATTAATTACATCTGTATTCATTTATGCAGCAGAATCAAAGGATAAAAATTCCTTAGCTAAATATGATAAGACAGAAATTGTGGATTTGCGCTTAAATCCTAAGATGGTCTTTACCCTACCCATTCGTTCGATGGATCTTGGCCTTACGACCATTATGTTTCCGGGACCGATCGAGGGGATTTATTCATCTAAGGTTGAATCCATGCAGGGCCAGGAAAAGATCTTTAATCCCTTTGTCATGTCTCATGAAAAAGGCTCCTACTTCTTTCTTGTGAAGTCCCTGGCTCCCGAAGGTAAGCGGGCCGCTGTCAATGTCATCTTTGAGCGTCAAACCTATGTCATAAAACTGGTCTCTGCCAAAAAGGCTGTTAGCGCCGTTAATTTTCTGCGCCCTGTTGTACTCAAAGAAAGAAAGGCCATGC
The DNA here is from genome assembly GCA_013215875.1 of Lentisphaeria bacterium. Classification (GTDB taxonomy): domain Bacteria; phylum Verrucomicrobiota; class Lentisphaeria; order JABSQK01; family JABSQK01; genus JABSQK01. The sequence goes on along the minus strand of JABSQK010000020.1, from coordinate 10,824 downwards.
CCCCTCGTTTGATTCTCGGATTGATTGATAAATCAAAAGCCTATTCCTTATTCAAAGAACATCAGCCAGAACAACTCGCAGGAAGCAGTCACAAGGTATTTAAGAATTTGGCCTTTAAGTATCGCTTCCATGACATCAAACTTATTGAAGCCTTCCGCTACACTGCCCAGGACACGATCATCTTTCATTGCGAGATAAAGAATAAGACCACAGCAATCTTGCGGCTAAACCCTAAGAACTATATAGCAAATATAAAAGGTAAGTTTTATCACTCCGCCCTTTCTGAATCCCCTGATACGATTGGCCCTAAATCCAGTGTGCGTATTTACTTTGCCATTGTGGGTAAGTCATCGGGTGGACGAAATAATCTAAGTCTCGATAACAACTGGACCATTGTAGCACCGATTGATGAGAAACGTGCTGCCAAACAACTCGGTTTGGATCTAAAAGCCCCGAAGGAATCTAAATAATGTTAGCAGCAATATTTAAGTTTCTAAAAGGTCCGATTGGCAAGATTAGCCTCTTTGTTGCTGGCTTTGTTTTTATTATATTTCTGATAAAAACCCAATATACAAAAGCCCAGGACAAAGAACCCACTGCCAAACATGTAGATAGTTCAGAAACGCTTAATAAGGACAAGGTAGAGATTGATCATAACTATACAGATCTTGATCTCAACCCAATAAAACATAAAAGCAGTGGAACTATCGATGTCCCGAAAGTACCAGCAGCAAAATCTGGCAATGCCAGATCCCCTGAAGAAATAGACCAACGTATTCATAAGGAACTCACTGTTAAAGTAGAAGAAGAAAAGGCCTTAACGGATTTAATGACAAAACATAACAAGGCTAATGCAGTTAAAGCATTTTATCTGTCCTCTCCCCTAGCATTGTATCCGACGCAAAATCTCAAAGATAAAAAAGAAAAAGAACTTTCCAGTATCTACGCACCCTATGGACGATTTATTAAATGCATGGTCATTAATACAGTTGATTCTGCAAATCTGCAAACGCCGGTTGTTGGTTTGGTCTTAGAAGATGTCTGGCATGATGGTAATATCATTATTCCCGCTGGCACAGAAGTACATGGTAGAGCCAAACGCTCAGCATTACGCGATCGCATCGCTACTGATAATGCGTGGGTGGTTGTTTGGCGCACCCGGGATAAAGACAATGGTAAAGAACTAAACCTAAGCGCCATAGCGTTGGATCATAATCCATCGGGTGCCGGGGAAACCGATGGCTCTGCCGGGCTGCGGGGCATGGTGATAAGAACCGATAACTACAAAGAACTAAAACTCTATGCGGCCTTATTTGTAAAAGGTGCTGCTGCGGGATTATCCAAAGTGGTCATTGAAGCAATGCGCTCTGCCACCACATCAACCAATGTCAATTCAACCGTGATTGACCAGGAACCCGATACAGAAGCACAAGCGAAAGTTGCCGGGGCTGAAGCCATGAATGAAGTGGTATCGCTCTATGCCAGTCGAATGCTCGCAGAGATTGAGAAGAACGGCAGTTTCGTAAGAGTGAGCAAAGGCACCAGTTTCTATTTGTATGTTCAGCAGACCATCGATAAGCAAGATGCTCGCCCTGGTGCTACAGGGCAGAAGCAATTACAGGAAAGTAGTGGAAAAGAACTAAGCAGTATCGAAAAAGAAAGCAATGCGATCAATGCACAAATTAATTTAATCAAACAAGAGGCGGAACTTAAATGAACAGATATCTCCACTTAGTCAGTATAATATTAATACTCAACTCCTGTGCCTCCAAGCCCAATCCAGGGCAGTATAGTCACGGTCGTACACCGCATCATCGAAAAAATAAAAACTATAAAGTAGTAAACAAGCCTGCAATTATCAGCTCAGAGTTACTGGACCATGTCCCTGGCACAGCCATTCCACTGTCGAGTTATAATCAAATCAGAAATCCAGAAAGTATTCGTGCCTATCATGCCGGTCGCTATATCGATCCGAGTGATTCATCAATCATGTATGAAGAAACAGTCCTTTACCGTATTGAAGAAAGCAGCCGCTGGAAACCCGCTGCTACTTATACATTCACCCCGCCCTACTCGACTGAATCGGCCTATGACAAAGGGACCGAACGCTCTAAAGAACTTTTGAGTGATCTCTATTTGGCTAAGATGGCAGAAACAAATCGAATCTATGAGCATTCGACAGAATCATTGAAGATATTGAACAAAGCCAAACAAGTCACTATGGACTTAATGAAACGTGAAAACAAAGACAATGATGCCTTACTTAAAGAACTTGCTGCTGCCAAAATTCGTGAAAAACAGCTTAGCGATAAACTTAATATCTTGACCAATACCTTAAAAAAAGTGATCAGTGCAGAAAAGAAACGTCAGAAAATTGAACAAGAATACAATAAGGCCTACGGAGAATGACAACAGTAGCAGACAATTTTGGCGTGATTATGCGCGGGGTAAGAACCCTCTTTTTAGTTTGTGCCTTTTTATATGGTGTTGTCATCCTTTTAGAATCCGCCATGGCCTTTTCCAAGGGCGATCTTGTTGAAGGCAAACTCGGTTTACTTAATGCTGGTTTACTCGCTGCCGGGCCTCTGATCATCATGTTCATACTTACATCATTTGGAGTTAAATAAACATGTTCATCATCATTGGAAGTATTTTTCTTGGTTTGGTCTATGTAAGTGTCGCTATTATAACCGACCTACAGTATGCCCAATTCCTAGACTCCATTGGTCTTGATCCGGGCTACTACGTTTTTCTACGAGAGTATGGCTATATGGTTTTTCTCTTTATTGGGCTAGCACTAATTATCTTCCCCCTGGGGCGAGTGAAGCAATTATTTGTTTGTCGGATCGCTGGATTAAACTGGGATATTAATAATTTCTGCCGGGGTTGGCTGATTATTGGTGAGACAGGCTCCGGGAAAACTGCTGCTGGCATCATGCAGATACTCCATCAGCTTTTTCGAAATGTAAACCCCGCTAAAGGATTAAAGCACTGGGGCGGAGTCGCTGTTGATGAAAAAGGAAACTTCTTTAAGATCATTCAGGGCATCGCCAAACATTATAAACAAGAGGACCGCTTAGTTGTCTTACAGGTGCGCCCTGAAGATGCAGAGGACGATTGGACCCCGGCTTTCACCTATAATCTGCTCTCATACCCAGGTATTCCTGAATCCACCTTTGCCAAGATGATTGTTGATACCGCGTCAAGTCTAGGTCAGGAAACATCCGGTTCTGGCAACTTCTTTAAAACCCAGGCCCAACTGCATATCGAATGGGGCATAAAGTTTCTAAAAGAATTTAAAGAGTTCGACCGGGAATTCGGCCATAGCGTACACCAGTCGCTGCCGGCCTCGGCGGAAGGTACGGATCTATCCCCATTAGATATCTATAAAAGTATCCCCACCTACGTATCCATTTCAAATGTCTATGACCTTCTCACCAATGTTGTTTTGTTCAAAAAACAAATATCAGGGCTTAAACTTATCAATAATAAACTCTCCAATAAAATGCTTATGGAATGTATCATGCACTTTGAAGAAAAATACATTAAGCAACCCGATGAACAACGTGGCGCTGTCACTTCAACGATTCAGAACTTCCTGGGCTTCTTTAATGCCCCAGAATTAAAAGAAGTATTTTGTACAGAAGAAAACAGCTTTGATTTTCGTTCCATCGATGAGGGCATCATCTTTTCCATCTCAATGCCACAAAAGTTTCAGTCCGAGCGCCGTTATATTAATACCTTCTTTAAATTGCTCTATTATACTCATGCATTGAAGCGCTTTGACCGCCCTGATGACTTACGCGAGAACAACATGCTTTTATTTATTGCCGATGAAGCCCAGGGCATCGTCTCATCCGCCAAAGACGGCATGAGTGATTATCAGGTTGTTGATAAGATCCGCGAGGCTCAGGCCACGGTCTTATTTGCCACCCAATCGATCGTCAGCTTTCGTGGTGCGGGATTGAGCAAAGAGCAAGTTGATACCTTAATCCTCAATCTGGCCAATCGTATCATATTTAAAGTACCTGATTCAGAATCAGCTGATATCGTTGCAGAAATGATTGGCCAGAGAGAAGTCGAAGAACGCTCGCGCTCCACCGGTAAACAGGGCTACACCTTTTCATATTCAAAAAAAGAGAAGTTCATCATCCCTCCGCGGATTTTAAGAGCCTTTCGAAAATTTGAATGTGTGCTGATGCATTCCGATGGAAAGCACCGGCGTTTACGCCTCGCTCCCCTCTTGTCAGATGGTAGCAAAGCAAAATATAAATAACAAAAACAACATAAGGAAAAGAAAGAAAATGAAAAAACGAATTATTATCGCTAGTGCTGCCTTAGCAGCATTAACGAGCTGTAGCAGTAAAAAGACATTAACCGAGAACTGGTCACATAATACGGACTATCTTGTAACCGGCACTAAAAATACCGGCCGAAAAGCAGGCCGTGGTCTCAAGTCCATGTGGCCGGGTGCAACCAATGTGGAAAAAACCACCCGTGACTTTGGTGAAGAGATTAAAGGCGTGCGCTATTATATGCCAAAGCCCTACCTCTTCGTTTCTCAATCGGTAGAGAAGAAAGATCTTACGGCACGGATTGTCTATCTGCCAAATTTTTCTGAGCAATATGCCTTGAGTGGTCGTCTAGAAAAGAACGCCCAATTAACCGATGGCTGGCAACTGAAGATTATCGATTCTAAAACGCCTGATAATTCAGGTCTGCAGAAGAACCTCGATTCGAATATTCAGGCCTTGGTCACAGGTTCCCCTGATATGACTCCAGGTATCTATGAACTTGTCATTAATGAAGCCGGTAGACTTGATGGCTTCCGCAAACTCAAAGTATTAAACTAAAACACACAAACACACAAACACATATCGCTCTTTCATGGAGAGCGATTAACAACACAAACAAAAAAGGGATGAATACTATGTTAAATCTAAACAGCATCACATTATCAGGAAACCTAAGCCGCGACCCCGAACTTCGTGTCGCAGGAGAAACACCCGTTTGCAATTTTGCCATAGCAAATAACCGTAAATGGAAATCGGATGGTGAACTCAAAGAAGAGGTGACATTCATCGATGTTACCGTTTGGGGCAAACAGGCCGAAACATGCAACTTGCAACTAAGAAAAGGCTCGCCGGTCGTAGTTGAGGGACGTATTAAAATGGAGAAGTGGGAAGATGCCGCAACTGGCTTAAATCGTAGCAAGATCCTGATCACTGCCGAGCGTGTTCAATTTCTGTCGGTGGCCCCCGCTGAAGCCGCCCAGGAAACAGCCGAAGCGAATGCTTAATCAAGTCGATTTATCGATTGAAGAAATTCGTCAGGCTTATAATAATTTGAATGATGCCTCGTTCTGGATAATTCTCCAGGACGATGGCGTTGTTTTTGATATTAGCAATCTAAGCGACGATGAACTTGAAGAATATTATGAATCAGCAACAGAGAAGGAATCGGAATGCCAGAACTAATTGAAACCATCCGTGAATCTTATAAGAACCCGGATTGCCAAAACCACTGGATCGTTTATGAGGGGGATGGAGAAGTCGTAAATATCGAGACACTCCCGGATGAGGAAGTTGAAGACTATTACAGCTTTATAAGCGCGGAGGATCCGCAATGAACGATAAAACAGATGCCTTAAAAGAACTAAGCGCTGGTTATTTCAATGACTTGTGCACGCGCCTCGATAATCCGGCAACGATCAAGGAAGTAGAGGGATTCTTGGACTTTCATTCGGAATTTCATAGCTACTCGATGAATAACCGCCACCTCATTTGGGCTCAGGTCGATAAACGCAACAGGAATCTTCCAGAAGATCAACAGATCCGCCCTACCCGTTTTTCCTCTTTTGCCAATTGGGGCAAGATGAAAAATGACGCTGGGGAAAATACGCGCATGAATAAAGGCGAGAAAGGTTATAAGATCCTCGTTCCTGCGATTACGAAATGCTGGAATCATCTCAAAAAAAATGGGCACTATGCATTAGACGCCAAAGGAAAAAGGAAATTTGCCCGGGATACAGACGGCAATAGAATTCCCCTGCTTGATCAGAATTGTAAACAAAAAGTGGTCACCAAATTTGTGCAGGGCCATGTTTTTGACCTTGGACAAACCAATTGCCAGGAGATTGGTGCATACAAAAATCTTGATACCACAGCCATTGGTGAATTAAAACAAGTCGATTATGAACTGCTTGCTAAAAGCATCGAGGAAAAATATGACCTTAGTGTGAATCTTTTTAATGATGAAGAACTCACAGCTGGCGGTTACTATGTTCACAGCAAGAAAGAAATCGTTGTGAATGAAGCCGTGTGTAAAACACCCTCAGAAATGGTCGCTGTTCTGTCCCACGAACTGGGCCACCATATTTTACATGGTGAACTCATTGCTAAAGCCAAGGAGGAAAAGACCGGGATTGATAAAAAAGCCATCGAAGGCGAAGCAGAGGCTTTTGCCCATGTTTTTGCCAAGAGCTTTGGTGTTGAGGCCAAGAGTGAATTGTACATTCGCAATTGGGGAAACACCGGCGAAGAGCTCCAAGAGAAAGTGGGCAAAATACTAACTGCAGTTAATGGTGCATGTGATAAACTAGATGTTCCAGGGCTTACCAAAAAGATCAGCAACTCAAGCAAGCTGGACTTTAGTCATATCAAGCTTCCCACGGAAGACACAGAAACTGGCAAAAAACTTGGCATGTCAATGTCATAAGGATTTGTTCTCCCCCACCCTACACAACTGGCGGGTGCTCTAGGGCACTCGCCTTTTTATAAGCAGATTAAACAAAGGGCCTATTCAATGGCAAAATCAGCAGCAACAGTATCAGCGAAAACCGTCGCAAATTATATCAATAAAACATCCGACACAAATCGCCAAAAGATTTGTGGCCTATTAGAAATCGAAACCATGAATGCTTTAAAGGGATTCTTTGATAAGTCAGTCAAAGAAAAGCGCAGGATTAAATTACTCGAACTCGAAAAAGAAGAGAAGCGGATTCAGACATTAATATTAAATCTGAAAACCGAAGATAAATAGTCGAGATATTAAAAGAAAAAAGGCTGGCAGCGACTGCCAGCCTGACTAAAATCATTGGTGTGAAAGACATTCGTTTCAGAAGACGAATCGTCCAGCTCCTTCTTACGAATTTAAGCAGGAAAAACGTGACTAAGTTGTTAAAAAGAAAACAACTAAATATTTTAGGTGACTTCTGCGATCAGGCATTCTTCGATTTATTAACATATTCATTCCATAAAGTCCTGATGGTCTTCTCTGGGGAAACTTTTACGCCGATGAGCATGATTGTATTAACTTGAATAATGTTCACATATCATTGAAAATGATCAATTGTTTTATACAGTAAAGGTAATGATGGGAAATGGGTGTTAATAATTTTATAGAAAGCTTAATATGAAACATTCTGTACGCAATAAATCAGTATCCTTCATCTAGTCAATCGCGGATATTTTAGGAATTAAAAAATGAGCAAAGATTTACCCGAAAACAAAACCCTACAGGACATTCGCTCGGTCATTGAGCAGGCCAGGCAACAGGTTAGGCTTACAGTCAACTCAGCCATGGTTCTAGCCTATTGGGAAATTGGTCGCTTGGTCGTTGAAGATGAACAACAGGGAGAACAACGCGCTGATTACGGTAAACAATTATTACAAGCCTTATCTCGGGTGCTGACTCAGGACTTTGGCAAAGGATTTGATGTAACGAATCTGCGAAATATGCGTCGCTTTTACCTAAATTTCCCAATTCGAGAGACACTGTCTCTCGAATTGAGCTGGTCACATTTTAACCGCCTGGCACGTATCGAAAATCCATCGGCCCGAGAATGGTATGCCAAAGAAACGATTGAACAATTCTGGAGTGTTCGTGCTCTGGACCGACAGGTTTGCGCACTCTACTATGAACGCCTGCTCGCAAGTAAGGATAAACAGGCAGTAGAAACCGAGGCAATAGAAAAAATACAGCCTTTGCAGGATACTGCAAAAAACTATCTGCGCGATCCCTACATCTTAGACTTTCTAAACCTGCAGGACAAGACCTATCAGGAAAGTGAGCTGGAGCAGGCGATTGTCAGTAATTTGCAACAATTCTTATTGGAGCTGGGCAAAGGCTTTGCCTTTGTAGAACGCCAGCAACGCATTCGCTTTGAAGATGAAGACTTCTATATCGATCTTGTCTTTTATAATTTTAAGCTCAAATGCTTCCTCTTAGTCGATCTGAAACTGGGAAAACTAAAGCATCAAGATGTTGGTCAGATGGATACATATGTTCGCCTCTACGATCAAGAGAAAAAGGAGGAGACCGATAATCCGACTATTGGGCTGGTGCTCTGTAGTGAAAAAAGTGAAGCAGTCGTCAAATATTCAGTTCTTAACGATGAGAAGCAGCTCTTTGCTGCGAAATACCTTCCCTACCTGCCCACGGAAAAAGAACTCAAAGCCGAACTACAACGGGAACGCCTCCTCGCCCAGGCACAATTGGAAAAGAAGAAGGAACAAGACAACGAGCAAAGCGCCGAGTGATGGAGGCATCAGCTGTCAATGATAAACGTTGCACTGATTATACAATAGAATCTATCAAAGCTATTTATACCTATGCGGATTTATGATCTCGTGGATTACCTCTTCTACAAACGTTTCAGGTGATGCCCTACTCGATGACTTAAAGCCAGGACAAGTTGGAAAAAAACGCCTATTTTGTATAAAGCAATCTTAAGGCATTATGACTCCTATCAAGAGTTCTTAATAAGTTTGTGATTTGTCGTACTTGTGAAATCACAAACTCCCCTGCCCTCTTCGCCTCATTAAAGATATAAAATCCAGGCTTCTTTTTTGGAGACCTTAGTATAATTCCGAAAGCAGTCTAGCTTAGAGATCTAATTCAGAATTTTTTTCATAATAATCGACTTTTCTTCTTTATTCTCAAAATCTTTTGCGATGTAATCAATTGCGATAGCAATCATCTTATTAAAGCAGACTTTCGATCGATCCTTTCGATCGACCCTTTTTTTAATTAAATAGATCATTTCATCCATTTGATCAATTGTAATCTCTGTTAAGTTGTAGGTTTTTATGAAAGTTTCTACTTTGATTTCTTCCTTACTTTTTTCTTCAACTTTTATATCTTTTGATTTCTCTGGAACCAAAACTTTTGGTTCAGGGGAAATTTCTTCAGAAATAACATCAGCCTTTTTTATTTGTTCAACAGCTTCTCTCGCTGAAATATTTGATGATTTCTCTTGCGAGGATAAATCAAACATACTTTTCATTTGATCCTTCATTGCATTATTTTTAGCCATTTACAACCTCCATCGTATTTTCATCAATATCTTCATTCATCGCCGGTTCCAGAAACATAACCTCCATCGCGAGCTTCATAACATCATCGGATTCTTTTTGAGAAAGATACGACCACCCATAAACATAAAAATGATTATAACCCTGTCTCTGACCGAGATGATTTTTTAAAGCCGTAATGCCAATACGGTCTTCCATTTCACCTAGATTTTTAGCCATTTTTGTACCAACTTGTACCTTATTGAATAGGATTCGGGTTTTCCAGCTCACCCCTAGTGTATCAATTACAGCCGCTGCATCAGCAGCTGTCTCAAAATTGATCCAACTAGGCTCCATCACCAAAATTATGAGATCAGCACTGAGCATTTCCTCATGTAGTTGATCAAATTTAATATCTGGTGGAGAATCAACGATAATAACCTTGGGAGTGGCATCTTGTGAAAAGTGAGTTACATCACTCAGCGCCTTCTCAATCCACTTATGTGAGGTTTGTTGCGGATCAATGTCCTTTATCGAAACAACTTGACCACTTTCGGCGGTTGCCCCTGCCAAAAGAATAGAAGTAGTTGATTTCCCTGTTCCGCCTTTTCCGTTACATACGAGTATTTTTTTCATTGGCAAGCCTCCTTAAAGCTATAACATCGCCGATTACTTATTCTTATGTGTATGAAATAAACCTTGGTCAGAACCCCTCCTGACTGGCAATATTCCTCCTTTACTGTATTTAACATGTAACAACCAAGGTGTAAATACAATGTTATTGCAATAATAATATATTTAAATCATGATATAGTGAAACAAATAAACCTTTAAAGCAATATTCAAATATCCATTTGTATACATGTTCATTTAAATATTTATAGCAATGATTAAAGAGGCCAAGATATACGTATTTAAATATACAAAGCTTTAAATAATTAAGGTAAATTGTATATAAAGATTTAAATATATGTTTATTTAAATAAATATGTTCTTAAGGTGATAAATAAACCAATATGCATGTAATTAATGCAACATTTATATATTTAAATAAATATACAAATAAACAAAGAGATATGTAATTAAATAAATATGTTCCTAAAGAAACAAATAAACCAATATGCATGTAATTAATGTAATAAATATACAAAGAGATATGTATTTAAATAAATACGGTCCTAAAGTTATACATAAACCAATATCCATGTAATTAATGCAATATTTAAATAAATGTATAAAGATACAAAGAGATATGTATTTAAATATTCCAGGCTGCATTTATGTCATTATTTAAATAAATATTACATACTGTAACATTATCGCTTTAATTAAGTATAAAGCTAAAAGTGCTAGGGTAGGGGAGTCTTGATTTAATCGGGAAGTTTAAGTCAACTGTGCACCCTAGCCATTAATCGTATAAACGTCCTTATAAATAGGGTTACACTTAAACCCTTTTCGTTTTCTTAAATTAATGTCAATATGTTTATTTTCAAGCATAAAGTTTTTAGCTGCCTGCCTGAATGCAATATTT
>JABSQK010000002.1 GCA_013215875.1 Lentisphaeria bacterium | reverse complement strand
TGCTTAAACATTTCATTGGCTGCTTTTATCATAATTCCAATGCTGCGATCCCCTTCAGGATAATAAATATCGAGTGGCTTTTCCGTATCCCCCTTGGTACTTTGCCGCAAGCAAAGAAATGATAAAAGCCCTGAAATATGATCGATGTGCCCATGGGATAAGACTATTTTCTGTACAGCAAAAATTTCCTGTTTTAGATGCAGGGCAGCACCTTCGCCACAATCGAAGAGAATACGGTCCGGCGCATAATAATGCCAACTCGAATAAAGAGCCTTTGAAAAGTTTTTAATAATCATAATGGAATAGTATTACGCACAGATCTTTAGAATGAAAGTGACGATGCAAATAAAAATAAAGCAAGAACCAGACTGAGTTCTTTGAAGGCTGAACTCCATTCTAAAAATAAAATGCTTATCCAGTCGCTATTTCCGTCTAAAGTTATATTATTGTTCCTTCGATTAAGAGTTGCTTTTATGACAGAAAAAGAGAAAGTAAGCAACTATGCAATAATGAGTAGAGGATCAAGTGCATGGGATTATTGCAGCCCTAATCTTAAAATCACGTTCAAAAATGTGGATAAAAATCGATAAATAATGAGTGACAAAAATAAAAAGCGACTTTTTATTGAGTGTACATCAACATTTTTCCAGGGTGGTTTTGGTGGTATTCAACGGGTTGTGCGGAATCTTGCCAATAATGGTAAAGACTTATCAAGCAGCGAGCTTGAGATCATACCATTAGTCTGGACAGGCGTTGGTTTTTGCCAGATTCGATCAAAGGTGAAGTCTAAATCATACTTTGTTATCCGATTGAAAAGGGCCATTCAACGATTTTTACGAAAGCATAATGAAAAGCCGGGATTTTTGATCACTGCGTTGCGAAACCTTGCTAAACGCATTCTGTCTCTTAAAAAGCGAGATAGCATCAGGAAGATCTTCGCAGATATCCCATTGTTCATCATGGCAATCACGACATTACCAGTTCAATTTATCATGGGTAAATTTATCCGATTTGGTAGTGACGATATACTTGTTTTAGTTGATTCTACATGGCGCAGTCCAGTGATGTTAGAACAAATTTTCAAAGCACAAGGGGAGGCAGATCTGGTCTTTGGCGTGATGTTTCATGACCTTTTCCCGCTTGAGTTGCCAGAGACCTGTCAGGAGATTACAGCCAATGGCTATGTTTCCTGGTTCAATCAAGTCGTGCCCCGTGCAGATTTCTTCGTAACAAACTCGGAAGCCACACGTACATCTCTTAAATCTTACCTTGATGCAAACAAAGACCTGCGACCAAACGTCTACCCGAGTGGTTCATTTCGCCTTGGTGCAGAGCTCGATTTAATGGGATCTGAAAAAAAGTCGAAATCTCATGAACAAATCTGGGGAGCAAGTGGACGAGTGATGCTTTGCGTGGGAACCATCGAACCACGTAAAAACCATGAATTCCTGTTGGATACGTTTGACCTATTGAGAGAACGGGATGAAGATGTAACATTGATAATTCTGGGACGAACAGGTTGGAAGAATAGAGAGATCCTCGACCGGATCCAAGCTCATGCCGAATACGATAAGCGGTTATTTCACATGGGTAATGCAAGTGATCGTGATTTGGCTACTGTATTTGAACGTGCTGATTGTCTAATTTGCCCATCTATTGCAGAAGGTTTTGGCCTACCTGTTGCAGAGGGATTAATGCGCGGGCTAAAAGTATTTGCCAGCGATATTGAGGTATTTCACGAAATAGGCGGAGAGAAGTGCTTCTATTTTAATTTGAATTCGCCGACAAATCTGGCCGATCAACTTTCTGATTGGTTTGCTCTACTGCAGGGTGGTCAGCAAGCAAAGGACCAAACGCCATTTCTATGGCCAAACTGGGAAGAGAGCGCCAAAGAATTTGTTCATCTAACACTCGAACTGGCAGAGCAATCACAGAAGGCTGCATTTGATTTCGAGGCTCCCGCCGAAAGAACTATAAGTATGAGTAAATCTGCTTAATTAACAGGGCACATTTTATTTATAGTACTCGTTATAGTCGTGCGAAATTTTTCCTCAGAGAACTCCCGTGCATGAGACTGAATAGAAGCAAGGGAAAAGCGCTTTTCCTGCAATTCAAATTCTTCAATCATAGATTGTAAAGCGCTTACATTTTGCTGATCAAAAAAGAGCCCTGTTTTATCTTCAATGACTGTTTCCACTGCACCGCCATCGCGATAAGCAATAACGGGTGTACCGGCGGCTTGAGCTTCTAAAGGCACAATTCCAAAATCTTCAACGCCTGGAAAAATCAATGCTTTTGCTCCTGCATAAAGCTTACGCAGTTGGTCTGATGATACTTTTTCAAGAAATTGAACATTGTCACCAGCGTTTTTTCGCAATGTGCTTAATAAAGGGCCATTGCCAACTATTCGTATGGGGCGATTCATTTTAGTGCAGGCTTCGATTGCCAGGTCAGGACGTTTATAGTGAGTTAACTGTCCGACAAAAAGATAATAATCGCCATATTCCGGGCTTAGCTGAGAATAAAAATCAACGTCTACAGGCGGATGTATAACCGTTGATTCACGGTCATAGATACGCTTTATGCGCTTTGCTACAAACTCGGAGTTGGCAATAAAATGATCGACCGAATCTGCCGATTTCAAGTCGTAAGAACGCAGGTAGTTCTTGCACATGGACATGGCGACCTTCTGCGAAAAAGAGGCATTTAGATAATAGTCATCATACATATCCCAGAGATAGCGCATCGGTGTATGGCAATAGCAAATATGAATGGCCTTTGGGGGTTTTCTGATTCCTTTTATGGGCCCGGACTCACTGCTAATGATGCAATCATACCCGGATAAATTAAAGGATTTTATGGCTCTGGGCATTAAGGGTAGATATTTTTGGCAATTTCTTTTTGCACCTGGAAGTTTATTAATGAAGTTTGTCGTAATAGAATGGCTGTTTATTTGTTCGCTCATCGCCTCCGGATTATAAGCATGTGTAAATATATCGAGATCAGGCCAAATTTTACAAAACTGTTCAACAACATTTTCGCCGCCGCGCATATTCGTCAACCAATAATGTAGCAAGGCGACCTTCATCGAATGGTCCTTTTATTGTGCGCCACGGCAGGAGAGTACCTCTTTTATTGTTTTGAGGAATATATAATAATCAAGCCATGGCGACCAGTTCATTATATAATATCGATCAAGAAAAACCCGTGTTTCATAACTGGTCGTACTGCGTCCTGAGACTTGCCATAAGCCTGTAATTCCTGGCTTGACTCGTGAAATTAACTCGTAGTCATCGCCATAATATTTGAGTTCTTTTTCAGTTATGGGTCGCGGGCCAATTACGGCGAGTTTACCAGTCAAGACATCCATAAATTGCGGTAATTCATCCAGACTCGTGCGCCGAAGAAATTTTCCTAATGGTGTTATTCTAGGGTCATCGGTTATTTTGAATTTTTCGTTCCACTCTTTTTGCTTTGCAGGATCTGATGCAAGAACCTGCTCCAGCCGTTCATCAGCATCTGTATACATGGTTCTGAACTTCATAATTGAAATCGCTTTTCCACCTATTCCAAGACGTGTTGCTCTGTAGAATATGGGGCCGTTTGAGCCCAGCTTTATTAAGATAGCCAAGACGATGCCCAATGGCCATAAAAGTAGAACTGCGGTGGTCGCCATACAGATCTCCATGAACCCCTTGATTAAGCGGGGCGTTTTTAGCAAGAGCTGATTTTTCAGTTCAATCGCAGCAAAACCACTTAAATCAAACGAATAAATGCATCCGCCATAACCAGCCATACTACTTGGTACAATGAGAATATGCTTGAAATGCACAGTAAGTTTGGGAATTATATGCTTGACCGCACTTAGAGGTAGACACAGTATCAAGTATTCAATATTGTTTTTTTCACCAATGCTAACAGCTTCATTCATATTGCCAAGGATTGGCAAGGGTGAATTTTTATCGTTTAAGGCATCCGGATTATCATCCAGAAAGCCAATTGGCAAGAGTCCCAACTGACGGTCTTTAAGTAACTCTTCACAGACGCGTCTGCCTGTTTTGCCAGCACCACCAATCAATGCCTTTATTTGAAAACTTTGGCTGCGTTTCATTAGCGTTTTTGCAACCCAACGACCCAGCGGTAGAAATAACATTGCCAGTATATAAGTAAGGGCAATTACCACGCGTGAATAATTCGGGATGGTCCGGCTAATAGATAGATATGCCAGAAGGACAAGACAGGCCAGAGTAATTGAAAAGAACGAACGTCTTAACTCTTCTACCATACTTAGAGCTGCACCCGGATATAAAAAATTGCCATGATATAGACGAATAATAGCATTGCAGCCCACCAGAGATAACGCGAAAGGCCACATACCAATATAAATGCTCATTGAATAATCGCCGCCGACGTACCTATATGTAAATGCAACCAGCAGCAAAATAGCATAGAATAGTAAGAAATCGGTTCCCGCAAAGATCCATACGCGTCGTCGACCGCCTTTCATTGAACAGCTCCTTTCGTTTTCCAGACAGTGTAACGGTAGCCGCTAACTGTGAATTGCATACCGAGATCTGCATTTTTTAATTCGGTTTGAGGTGCTGATTCTTTTTCTACACTAACAAAATAATCCATTCGCTCTCGATCTGAGACATTTGTGCCACCAGATAAGTACCCAACTGAATGAAGGTTATTACTTTGAACAGTAGGCAATGCGCTTGATCGATATTTGCGTCGAATAATATCTGGGGCATAGCTGCGAGGACCTGAATAGTCCGCCTTTATCCAGGACGCCAATTTGAGGGTAGCAGACTTTTCCCGGGTGTGTTTCCCCCCCGAATGTTGTTTTACTACAGGAAGCGCACTGTCATTGCAAAGCACCATCATTAAGAGTACGCCAAGAACTAATCCGACTTTAGGTGTTGCAATAGGGTATTTCTTTATAGAATGCTCCCATGTTTGTATTAGAAACAGAGCAGTCCAGCCAAAGGCCAATGGCGCAACAGGGAGCATATAACGTCGTGTCACGAATAATTTACCATCAGAAATAAAGATTTGCAGGATAAGCAATATGTAATGACCAAGCAAAGTGACTAAAACAATACTCTCCTCAGCTGTCCATTTCTTATCGCGGATCCGACTATAAATTATTGGAATAGCAAATAATGAAAAATAAGGAAAAAACCCCTTAAATGATTGCAAGATGAAATCACCAAAGCTCTGCTTTTCAGTTGATTTAGTTTTTTGAGGAATACGCTTTTGTCGATGTTTCTTGGCACTTATTACTTTTGTTTTTCCAAAAGGGATTGTAGCCTTTTCATTATAAAGAAATGGCATATTTTTGGACATAATTATTCCCAATCGGAGTTCCGGAACGTGATATCCAATGGTTTTATAGTTGTAGCAGAGTGCTGGTGCAATAATTACTATTAGAATGACCATTGCACACATTGAGCGCCACGGCCATGAGATCGTTTTATTTTCACGCAATTCCAGGCAAAATGCACAGAGCATAATTACGAGTGCATATAGTGTACATTCGCCCCTCGTAATAATGAGGAATGCACACCCAACTGCACACGCTAAATAGCCACCAAACTTACGACGGTTTTGATAGAGCAAAACAAGTCCGTATAGTGCCAATATAAATGCGAACCCTTTTAAAGTATCACGCAGGCCAGTGTATGACAATCGAGCAAGGTGTGAGCAAAAAACCAGCAATAGTGTTGATACAAATGCGACTTTGCCACTAAATAAGCGCTGCATAATCCCGTAAAAAGGAAAAATACTTAGTGCAAAGAAGAGACAGCTGATGATTTTACAAGCGAGGAAACCGCTTGACCCTGTTATATATGCAAGCATTCCAGCTAAACTGGGAAAGAGAATAGGCGTTCGGGGGTGAAAGGCATATTGCCAGTTGCCAGCAGCAAATGCATCAGCCATTGGCGCGTATCGACTGGCAACATCTTTTGTCGGTATATCATTAAATATGACTAATGGCAAACAGATGAGAATCGCAAGAATAAACAAGAAAAACGGCACTCTGAAAGACGGGGTTGATATGAATTGGTTTATTTTTTTTATCATAGCTCAAAAGTAACACTAATTTCGCAATTTACCTCATCAATTATGGTGAATTAAAGAGAAGGCTCTATATTCTCCAAAACTTTGAATCTTTGCAGCATGAATGCCATACCCTTTTTTGACGAAAATGCAAATTACCTCGATTTATCCAGACGTGAGCACTGTTATAGTTTCAGTTCAGGAGCTAAATAGCTTTCCAGGCTTAAATAGTCAGCTCATAGAGAAGGAAAAATATTACCCCTGCTGAGATAATAATTTTCACCACATTTCCAATTCTGCTTATAATTCACTTTTACAGATTGGTAAGCTTTAGTGCATCCTGGTTTAAATCGGTCATGCAATTCTACTATTATTGTTTCCACATATGGAAGCCAGCTCTTAGAGGAAGAAAGAACCTCTACCTCAGCACCTTCTATATCAAGCTTCAAAATATCAATCATCGATCTATCATATTTTTCCATTAAACCTTTCACAGTTACGCTTTGGGTACTATCTATCGTGCATTCATTGTGATCCTCACTTACCCTGAACCCCCAATTTCCTGACCCAGGGTCTGATAAATTAAGTGTTCCTTCACTATCCCATAGGGCTGCTTTTAACGGGATGATATTCGAATAGCCCTCACTATTCTTTTTCAATAAATCAAAATTTTCGGTTTCTGGTTCTAATGCAATAATGGTCGCATTAGGAAATTTATGTGTAAAAAATATGGCTGCCAAACCAATATTTGCCCCTGCATCAATAATGAATTCAGGCGCCTTTTTTATGCTAAATTCATACTCTTTTCGTTTGAATATATGCCAGTAAATAGTCACATCTGTACTCGGAATTCTAAGAAATAAAGGGTAGTTGAGATCTGCACACTTAAATTTATAAACTTTTGATTGCCCTGAAAGAATATGCCTTAAAGAGCGGAGTGTTTGGGCCAAACCAAGTATGCTACGGTACCAGTTAATCGATCCCTTTTTTGGCCGCATTTTTTTACGATACCACTTTTTAATAGGTCTTTTTAGGCGCTTTAGTTTTTTTCGAAGTTTATTGATTTCACTCACTCATTTTGATCTTATTCAAACAGAAAGATATAACTCAGTATTTTAAATACAAGTATTGTCCAAAGGCGGATTGCAACTTAGAATGGATGTATATCAAAGCGCTCCATTCAAAGTTTTAAAAAATGGCATATGGGCATTGCCATAATTTCCACTTGTTTTAGATATTTGGCTCTGTCCTGAGGGTATGAAACTCACTTGAAATATTAGTGATAGTCAGTCCGAATCAGGATTGCTATTTACTTTTTTTACTGTATGATCCTGTATGTAAAAAATGCCAGGCAAGCAATAAATGCCAGTGCTTGTTCCATCTTGCTTGAATCATAAAATGAGGAATTTGCACCGTTTGAAGGCAAGTCTGTAGCTCACCAGTCTTCCCGTCGGCAATTAAACGAAAGTTATCATGTAAATATTATGTCTGTTGTTAAGATAAATAAAGCACTTTTAAAAGATTTGCGTAAAGCAGTGGTTTGGTCCTACACCATTACACGGCAGGCATCGGGCAAGCTCTTAGCTTCGGTTATTACGTGTTTTTTACTGGAAGCGTTAATCCCTGTCGCCTTTACGGCTACAATTGGGATAATTGTAGCTAAATTTAAGTCCACAACTAAAATTCCATTTAGCGACCAGCCTCTTCCCCTATTGATGGGGATTGCCATAGCACTACTGGCCCTGGAACTTATTTTGAAAGAAATCCGTGCATTTAGTCGAACTCGACTTGCTGAAGAAACAGCTTTTTTGCTTCAGAAAGTATTATTTAAACAAACCTCACGAATGGACCTCGTTTTTTTTGAGACGAAGGAGTCACTAAATCTGCTCTTTCGTGCTGCAGGAGGAAAGAGCGCATTTGGCCCCATTCAATGCGCGCTCTCTTGTGCTGGTGGACTTATTCAATTAGGCTCGCTTTTTAGTCTGATGTTTTATCTGAGTCCGTTGATGGCATTCTATTTATTCCTCGCTGGTCTGCCACTCATAATAATACGTTGTTTGAGTTCTCTTCAGAAATTTAATATCGACGTAAAAAGAACCGAGGGTAAACGTCTGAGTGGGTATTATACATCATTATTGACTGGCTCTGCAAGTGTAACGTCTACAAAGTTATTGAATTTGGCAGCTGAGATGATAGGGCGCTTTGAGACAACTGCTCGCGAAATCATTCAGGAAAAACAAAAAATATTAATAACAATTACTCTGAAACTTACAGCTGCGATTATTTTCTACCTGCTTATTTTACTTTCTGTAATCAGCTGGTTGGCAAACAAGTTTGAGAATGGGATGCTTGAAGCAGCTGTTATTGTTGCATTTCTTCTGGCATCCTTCCGTGCTTTAAAAAGCAATACACAGATTTCAAAATCGTTAGCTTCGGGTGCAGAATCAGCGTTACGAATCATTCCACTTCTTGAGTTTCTTAGTGAGGAACCGAAAATTTCTGATGAAGGGGGCTTATGTCCAGAGTCGTTGAATGGCAATATTTCATTTAAAGATCTGGAATTTTCTTACCCAGGATCCCTGCATCCTGTAATCGATAAGCTTTCTCTCGAAATTCCGGCGGGACAAAAGGTTGCAATTGTTGGAAGAAATGGAGCCGGTAAGACAACATTAATCAAGCTAATTGCGCGTCTCTATGAAGCAGACAACGGTACAATTCACATAGATGGAAATAATATAAAAGATCTTTCCTTAAGGTGGCTACATGATCATATCGCCTTGTGTTTTCAGCGCCCAGTGCAATTTGAGGCTACGGTCCAGGAAAATATTGCATTTGGCGACTGGCATAAACTAAAAGACGACCCGGTTAAAGTTCAAAAACTAGCAGATGAGACTGGAATTATCGGTTTTGTAAAAGACCTTCCCAGCGGTATGGATACACATTTAGGTCGATTATATGGTGAGGTTACCATCTCTACCGGGCAATGGCAGCTATTAGCAATTACCAGAGCATTAGCGAGAAAAGATTCCATATTGATCCTTGATGAACCAACCGCCAGTTTGGATGCAGAGGCAGAGAAAACAATGTTTCATGCGATTAAGTGTTTCGCTAGTGATCGAACAGTTATTTTTGTCTCTCATAAGTTATCAACGATTAGAAAAGCAGATAGAATTCTGGTCATAGATGAGGGAATTATAGTGGAAGACGGTACGCATGATGACTTAATTTTAATGGAAGGCTATTATAGTTCAATGTTCGAACAGCAAAATAAAGATTATAGTAAGTGAGTAAGGTTATAGACACTGCCCGAATTCCTATCATTCATATCGGCCTGCCAAAAACAGCAACCAAAACATTGCAATGGCGGCTTTTTGCCTGCCATAGTGAAATTTTTTATCTTGGCCGCTATGACGGCCATCTCTTTAAGGAGTATCAGAAGTTTGAGAATGGCCGTAACGAACTGGTGCAAAAAATAATGAATCAAATTGCTTATGAGGATATATTCAATCCGGATTATGCTGAATGCAAGGAACTTCTGCAGGAGCTACTCGCTCCAGCCAGGGAGAAGAACCTGCTTCCTGTATGGTCATGGGAATCATATTCGACAGATTCATTGGCTAAAAGACGCATACGGGCTCGGAACTTGAAGCAGCTCTTTGGTGAAGCAACGATCATTATGACATTAAGAAACCCCATATCACTTTTAGAATCCGCTTATTTCCAATATTTAATAAGAGAGAATACTGGAATGAATTACAAAATCGGCCGCCCGCCATTCTATTGTTCAATTGATGCATGGCTTGAAACAGAATATACAGAAATTCAACCTCACTTGGAATATGCCGTGACACTTCAAGCCTACATTGAGCAATTTGGCTTGGAGAATATAAAGGTGTTTCTATTCGAAGATTTAGTTGAAGACAAAATACAATTTTATCAGAGCATTTGCGATACTATGAGCATCAATGCTGATGAGGGGATAAAACTAATGGATGAAAAAGTTGACAATAGCCGATGGACTGAGGCACAAATCAATGCTTTAAAAAACATTCAAACGTCCAACATAAAATCACTGAAATACAGGTTTGCGAACAAGCGCAATCGTAAAAAAATGCTATCCATGAAAGGCAACAATGCCTCAATGATTGATAGCCCAAAGGCCAAAGCACCCATGTCAGATGAATGGAAAAACAAAATTTTTACGGCTACCGAGAAAGGAAATCATTGGATTGAAGAGGTGTTTAATCTTCAGCTAAAAAAGCATGGTTATTTTAGAGAGATCCAATGAAAGAAACACCTTTACTGCTCCATATTGGCTTGGCTAAAACTGCCACATCAACACTTCAAGAAACGATTTTTCTCAAACACCCCCAAGTGCATTATTTGGGAAAGGTAGTTGGAAGCGCTAATAAAACAAAAAGAAAATGTCTCGATGATGTAAGCTACAAAGTCCTTAATCCGATTCTGTGGAATCTGGGAAAGCCTATGAAAACAGAAAGCACATTATCTCTTTTTAATGAGTCCTTATTACCATCAGTTTCTGAGGGTCAGGTTATTGTAGGATCCTGGGAAGACCTTGGTCATAGAACAGTTGAAGATCATATTGAAATGCTCAACAGGTGCAAGGCAATCTTTGGCGGCTGTCGTATCATGATTGCATTGCGTAATCCAATATCTTTATTGCCTTCTTTATACTTGCAAAACTTGCGTGAAGATTTTATCGAACAAAATAATTACTGGATGAGCTCAAAAAGCTATGCCGACATTGAGATATGGTACCGAAAGAGGATCGCAAGGACCCAAAATCCTTTACTGGATTACATCGACTGTATTCAGAGCTCGATTAAAGAGCTTGGGCGAGAGAATGTTGGTATTTTCTTATTCGAGGAATTGCACGAAAACCCAAATGACTATTACCAATCTGTATGTGAGTTCATGGATATTGATTCCAAAATTGGCGTATCACTTGCTAAGGACGAACATCTTCATCCAAGAATGAGTGAAGACCAACTTGTTTATATGCGGGAAGTTCAATCGTCGTTTTTGAAACGAACTCGTAACTCATTTAGCGTTTGTAAGAGTCGGAGAAAGGCTTTAAGAGCCAAAAAAAGCGGGCCCCCAGCAAAAGTAGTTCTGACAGAGCGTCTGGTTCAAGAGGTTTCCGATACCTGTCGTGATGGCCATCGCTGGTTAGTAGAGAACCTCAAGCTACCATTGGAGAAATATGGATATCCACTCTGAAGTCCTACTTGACTCACCCAATGTCTACGTTGAACTATTCCGCTTGGAGACTATTTAGGTGTACCGTCGTTTTGATATAAAATCATATACAGATTATCTAGTAGTGCTAATGGGGCTCCAGCTTGAAAAGGAAAAAATGGATCAGAAAAATGAGCAATAAAAGCTTGCTACTGCACATTGGCTTACAAAAAACAGGTTCGAGAACACTGCAACGCGCATTATTTTTCAATCATCCACAAGTTCACTATTTAGGAAAGGTCGAAGTTAACAATTCAATAAAAAGAGGGTGTGTAGATGATAAAACCTATAGACTTCTTAAATCGATATTGTGGGATCTGGAGAAGCCAATGAATACAGAATCAACTTTATCACTCTTGAATGAGACCTTATTACCATTGATTTCTGAAGATCAGGTTCTCGTGGGGTCCTGGGAAAGTCTGGCCAGCCAAGGTATTAAACATCATCATGAAATGTTGAATAGGACTCAGTCTATATTTGGAGGCTGTCGAATCATGATTACCCTGCGAAATCCCATATTTCAGATACCGTCACTCTACTTGCAAAACTTGCAGGGAAATTTCCTCGGGCGTCAGAAAATAAGAATGAGGTATCGAAGTAATATCGATATTGAGACATGGTACAAGATGCGCTTAGCAGAAAAAAATAGTTCTTTACTTAATTATTCTGACTGCATCCGCAAATCTATTGAGCAGCTTGGACGAGAGAATGTTGGCGTTTTTCTATTTGAGGAACTAAAAGAAAACCCAAAAGCGTATTATCAATCAATTTGCAAGTTTATGGGTATTGATTCTGATATTGGTGCATCACTTACCCAGGACGAACATTTTAATATAAGGTTGAGTGAAATGCAGGTTACTTACATGCACGAAATTCATTCCTCGTTTTTTAAGAGAGGTCTTAATGCACTTCTCTCGCGTAAGAGCCGAAGAAAGGGTTTCAGTGCAAGAGCGGGGGGATCATCGGCGAAAGCAGTCTTACCGGACCATTTGATAAAAGAAGTGTCCAATGCATCTCGTGAAGGCCATCGCTGGTTAGTGGAGAAGCTTGATTTACCATTGGAGAAATATGGATATCCACTTTAAAGACAGGTTTGAAAATGCTTGCGCTTATCAAGCGAAACATAATAGATTAAACACACGCACTATTTACTGTGCAGGTCATCGATGAATAAATCAACTTTACTACTGCACCTTGGCTTGGCTAAAACAGGGACAGCTACACTCCAAAGGGCGCTTTTTCTCAAACACCCACAAGTTCACTATTTGGGTAAGATTGTCGGCGTTAAAAACAATACAAAGGAAGATTGTCTCGATGATACGACCTACAAAATTCTGGAACCAATTCTGTGGGACCTAAACAATCCAATGAATACAGAAGCGACTTTATCTCTCTTTCAAGATGAGCTATTACCTACAGTTTCTGAGAATCGAGTTCTTGTAGGGTCCTGGGAAGATCTTGCTTACAAAACGGTTAAAGATCATATAGAAATGCTGAATCGGAGCAAGGCAATTTTTGGTGACTGTCGAATCATGATCACCCTGCGGAATCCCCTAGATCTGTTGCCTTCCTTATACCTGCAAAACCTGCGTGAAGATTTTGTCTGGCAAAATAATGACTGGATGGGATATCAAAGCTATGCAGATATTGAGATATGGTACAAAAAGAGGATGAGGAGGACAACGACTCCTTTGCTGAGTTATTCCTACTGCATCCAAAGATCAATCGAGCTGCTTGGACGAGAGAATGTTGGTCTTTTCCTATTTGAGGAACTGCAAGAAAACCCAAAAGCTTATTACAAATCAGTTTGTGAATTCATGGGTATTGATTCAGAAATTGGCATATCATTGGCTCAAGACAAACATGTTAATCCACGATTGAGTGAAGAGCAACTTGCTTATATGCGCACTATTCAATCGTCGCTTCTAAGGCGAAGCAAGAATGCACTGCGCACAAATAAAAGTCGAAGAAGGTCCTTAAGAGACAAAAAAAACGGCCCCCCTGCAAAAGCAACTTTAACTGATCATCTGATACAAGAGGTGTCCGAAACAAGTCGTGATGGCCATCGCTGGTTAGCAGAGACCCTCGGTCTACCGTTGGAGAAATATGGTTATCCAGTTTAAAAGAGCACTTGTCTCACTTAGTGATAGTGAACAATTCGCCTTGTCAAACAATGGTGGGTCTCGATGAAAGAGACTCCTTTGCTACTGCATGTTGGCTTGGAAAAAACAGGTTCTAGTACACTTCAAGAGACACTTCTTTACAAGCATCCTCAAGTCCACTATTTAGGAAAAATTAAAGGAAATGACAGTAAACAAAAATCGTGCCTCGATGAAATTACCTACAGAATTCTGGATCCGATTCTGTGGAATTTAGATGAACCAATGAATACAGAAGCGACTTTAGCACTTTTTCATGATAAGTTATTACCATCCGTATCGGAAGATCAGATTCTTGTTGGGTCCTGGGAAGGCCTTGGTAGCCAAGCAATAAAGGCGCAAATAGAAATGCTGAATAGAACCCAAGCTATTTTTGGTGGCTGCAGAATCATGATCACCCTGCGAAATCCCTTATCACGGCTGCCTTCCTTATATTTGCAAAATTTGTACGGTAATTTTATGAAGCAGAAAAAGGGGATTTTTGACTCGCATGACTATGTAGATATTGAGACATGGTTCAGCAAGCGAATGTCAAATGAAAAATTATTTACTTACGTCGATTTTATTCAAAGCTCAATAGAGCAACTTGGGCGAGAGAATGTTGGCATTTTTTTATTTGAGGAACTAAAAGAAGACCCAAATGCTTATTACAAATCAATTTGTGAGTTCATGGGCATTGATTCCGAAATTGGGGTATCATTGACTCAAAATAAACATGTTAATCCACGAATGAGCGAAGAGCAACTTACATACATGCATAGTATTCAATCCTCTTTTTTCAAGCGAAGCCTTAATTCATTTCGTTCGGTCAAAAGCCGAAAAAATGCCTTGAGAGCTAAAAAAAGCGGCCCCCCTGCAAAAGTAATTTTAACTGATCATATCATACAAAAAGTATCCGATGCAAGTCGTGAGGGCCATCGCTGGTTGGTAGAGAACCTTAATCTACCATTGGAGAGATATGGCTATCCACTCTAAAGAATTCCAAAAGGTGCATTCGTTTCTCAATCGAAGTACACGAGTGTCAGCTATACTTAATTATTGTGTGGGTAATCGATGAATAATACAACGTTGCTTTTACACACTGGCTTGGAAAAAACAGGCTCAACATCACTTCAAGAGACACTTTTTCTCAAACACCCTCAAGTCCATTATTTAGGAAAAGTAATCGGTAATGAACATATACAAAAAGCTTGTCTTGATGATATAAGCTACAGAGTTCTTAATCCGGTTCTGTGGGACCTGGATAAACCAATGGATACAGAAGCGACATTGTCACTCTTTCATGAATCGTTATTGCCTCTGGTTCCTAAGGACCGAGTTCTCATGGGGTCCTGGGAAAACCTTGGTCACAAAACGACAGAGAACCATCTGGAAATGCTCACTAGAACGAAAGCTATATTTGGTGCTTGTCGAATCATGATCACCTTGCGAAACCCCTTGATTCAACTTCCTTCTTTATATCTACAAAACTTACGTGGAAATTTTCTGCGGCAAAATAATGGGTGGATGGACTCCGAAACTTATGAAGATATTGAGGGATGGTACAGAAAGTGTGAAATGATAAGTAAGAATCCGTTGCTCAATTACTCTGAGTGTATCCGCAGCTCGATTGAGCAGCTTGGACGAGAGAATGTTGGTATTTTCTTATTCGAAGATTTACAGGAAAACCCAAACGCTTATTACCAATCGATTTGTGAGTTCATGGGGATTGATCCCGAAATGGGTGTTTCACTTACCCAAGACATACATTCTAACCCTCGACTAAGCGAAGCCCAACTTGCATATATGCGTAAAACGAAATCGTCACTTTTAGGACGCATGCTGCACTCATATAGTTCCCTTGAGCGTAGAAGGAAAAGGATGGAAGCACTGCTTGGCGGTCCTCCCGCAAAAGTAGTACTAACAGAGCAGTTGATAAAAGAGGTGTCCGATGCGAGTCGTGATGGACATCGCTGGTTAGTAGAGAAGCTCGATCTTCCCCTGGAGACGCATGGTTACCCACTTTAAAGAGTCCTTTGGCTCTCTCAGTTCTAGAGAACCATACGTCATAATAAATAATGGTGAATCTCGATGAACAATACACCTTTGCATCTGCATATAGGCTTACAAAAAACAGCGTCAACAACACTTCAGGAGACTCTTTTTCTCAGACATCCTCAGATTCATTATTTGGGAAAGGCCGTCAAGCACAAGAAGATAAAGAAAAATTGTCTCGATGATATCACCTATAGAATTCTTAAACCTATTTTATGGGACGTGAAAAAGCCAATGGATACGAAAGAGACTTTATCCCTCTTTCAAGATACCTTATTACCAACAATTTCTAAGGATCAAGTTTTTGTTGGTTCCTGGGAAAGCCTTGGCTGCCGACCCATAAAGAGGCAAATGGAAACACTGAATAGGTGTAAAGCGATCTTTGGTGGCTGTCGAATCATGATCACCCTGAGAAATCCCTTATTCCTGATGCCTTCCTTGTACTTGCAAAATCTGCACGAAGATTTTCTTTGGCAAAAACATAATTGGTTGGATCCACAAAGCTATGCTGAGATTGAGGTATGGTACAAGAATAGAATGTCCAGGTTTAATAATGCTTTATTGAAATATAGTGAGTGTATCAAAAACACTATTAATGAGTTAGGGCGTGAAAATGTTGGCGTTTTTTTATACGAGGAGTTGCAAGAAAATCCAAAAGCATATTACCAATCTATTTGTGAGTTTATAGGGATTGATTCCGAAATTGGCGTATCACTGGCTCTGGGCAAACATCTTTATCCACGATTGAGCGACCCGCAACTTTCTTACATGCGCAAAATCCAATCATCATTATTAGGTAGAGCGCTGCACTCATATAGTTCAATTCAGCGTCGAAGGAAAGCGTTGGAAGCCCGGGTTGGGCCCCTCCGCAAAAGTAGAACTAACTGAGCAGTTGATAAAAGAGCTGTCCGATGCGAGTCGCGATAGACATCGCTGGTTGGTGGAGAATCTAAACTTACCATTGGAGAAATATGGATATCCACTGTGAAGATAATTTGGACTATGGATTCGCGAATAAGTTTAAGCATAATAAAGTAAAACTATATATACTCATTTAAATACAGGTAATCGATGAACAATAAAGCTTTATTACTGCACCTTGGTTTGTCTAAAACAGGCTCATCAACGCTGCAAAAGGCACTATTTCGCAAGCATCCACAAATTTACTATTTGGGAAAATTCGCAAACAAGGGAATGAGCATTCGAAAATGTCAGGATGATCTGACTTACAGAATTCTTAACCCGGTTTTGTGGGATCTGGATGAGCCAATGGATATGGATGCTACATTATCACTCTTTCAAGATAAGTTAATGCCAAAGATTCCTGAGGATCAAGTTCTAGTTGGGTCCTGGGAAAACCTGGGTAACAGATCAATTGAGCATCATAGAGAAATACTGAATAGGAGTAAGGCAATCTTTGGTAGCTGTAGACTCTTGGTCACCCTGCGAAATCCCTTATCCCGGCTGCCTTCCTTGTACATGCAAAACTTATTCGAACATTTTCTCTGGGAGAATCAAGACTGGATGGACCACGAATGCTATGAAGATATTGAGCTATGGTACAAGATAAGAACAGCGAGAGTTAAAGATCCTATGTTGGGTTACACCGATTGGATCCAAAGTTCAATTAAGCAGCTTGGGCGAGAGAATGTTGGTATTTTCCTATTTGAGGATCTTCAAGAGAACCCAAGCGCATATTACCAATCAATTTGCCAGTTCATGGGTATTGATGCTAACATTGGTGTATCGCTGACTCAGGATAAGCATTTTAATCCACGCTTAAGTGAAGCACAACTTGCCTACATTCGCAAAACGCAATCGACCTATTTAAAGCGAAAGTTACACTCATTGTACTCACTTAAGCGCCGGGAAATGGCTTTGGAAGCGCAGCTTAGCAGTTCCAATGCAAAAATAGTTTTGCCTAATAATCTTGTAGATGAGGTATCAGATGAAACTCGTGACTGTCATCGCTGGTTAGTAGATAATCTTAAGTTACCATTGGAGAAATATGGCTATCCACTGTGATTTGTGAGCGGCCATATTTTTAATTTTGCAAGCAATTGCTTATACAGTAAAGCCTGACTTCGATACGATCTTATTTATTCCAGCTCGTGAACATACTTATCATTCAGCAGTTGCATTAATTTGAAAATACGAAACCAATCCCGAATTTCAACATGCATTGTCATATAGTGAGCCATACGTCCAGCAAGACTGCGATGGGCCCTAAGCTTACATAATTCCTTCAATGTATAAATGCGATAATTCTTAATATCCTGTTCAGCAGTATCACTTGGCGAACGTCTGCGACCAAAGCGGATCGTATGAAAAAGTTTTATATCTCTCGAGGGAACAGTTCCTGTCGATATGTGTTGCCATCTGCCATGATATTCATCAGGGAGCAATCGAAACTGAACACCCGCCAACTGCAATTCATGAATTGCAGTTGCCAGTGAAGGTTGGTTACTGACACAGTCAGGGTCGATCTCAGAAATCCGCATCAGATGCTCGCGCCATACATCCCCCAGTCTGCTTTCCCAAGGTGCATAGACGATCCCGCCATTGTAATAAGGTGCTAATTCATTTCGGTTGCAATCCCTATACTTGGCGCACTTAAATGTATCCAGCTCGAGATTCAATGGAATTAGATTGTCTTTCGGGTAGGTCAGCCCTAAGGACTTGTGGATTTCTCTCCAATGCATTTGCCGCCCCCGACTGTTGGCAGCTGCCGCCGCCATACAATCGCTGCCAAGGGCAGTTGGCAGCTCGCTGATATCTGACAAGATTAGCATATCCGAATCGAGCAAGAGGATGTGATCCGTCTCCCTCGAAACCTCGAAACCTCTCAGCTTATTTGCAAATCCACCAAAGAGCAGGGGAGTATGCGTTGAGAATCTTGCACCGCAGCGTTCGCCAAGAGTAAGCACACTCTCCGGTGGCTCGCCAATACAGACAATATGTAGTGGTAATTCACGGGTATTACCGCCGAATTCGAGCCACGAGGCAAGAAAAAAAAGTGTCATTATTTCGAAGCGGCGTGCAGCCGGACCAGAAAAATCAGAAACTACGACGACATCGAATGTTTGCATCAGATTGGGAAAACCAGTGTTAAGATTTTGCCATGAGGATACGGCCCCGCTGCTTTATTGCTAGCAGTGAGCCTCAACACCTTTGTTGCATAAATACGAAGGTTGGCAGACATTATTATCCAATGCTTATTCCACACTAGACTAGGGTGGAATTTCAATTTGGTACCTGAGCTGGTGCCCATGAACCCACAGGTCACTGTGGAGAATGGACTTTAAATTAAACACATATCTTAATCCCTGGACTCTGGTACGTGAAGCGCAGACAATAAGCTCTTTTTACCTGCTGCGCAAGGACTATACATGAATATCGAAGCGTTAAAGATCCGCCGTATTCAGACTTTTATGATTAATCTTGCTCACTTTCAGGATCTGGGATCGCAACGAGCTTTTGGCATAGACATCGGTAACAAATTTCCTGCTCTTCATCAGTTAAATTATATTGTGAAAAATCTGGTCTTTCAACATCCTCCATAAACTCAATTTTCTCCGTATAATGAATTCGTTTAGCAGTGTTAATTTGGTCATGGTATTTAAGTAATAAATCATCTCTAACTTGCTCTGCATTATTTAGGACTTTTAAAGTTAGTAATCGCCAAAAAGGCGTATCGCGCCGGCCATTTCCAACGATTAGTTGCCTGTTCTTGTTTGTATAATCAATACCAAGTAAATCTTTATATATAACAGACTTAAGGCTCTTACTATGATAATGATTTAATTGGACCACATCATAATTAATTCCTTCATTTGCCTCAAAAACGTCACCGTTTACAGTTGCTTTATGAGTGCCAGCCCATTCACAGCGTGAGACCTTTACAATATATTTTTTCGTAAAATTGGGTCGCCATTTTGGATTTGTTTCAGAAATATAGAACCTGGGATCACTTTGGGGTAAACATTGTGTGTAAGCGGTTGTTACCAATTCATCTGGTTCATAAATATAACCCATTGAAGTAAAAATCCGCCAATTGAAAAAAACGATTGCCCTGTTTTTAATAAATACTTCTTCAAGGTATTTATCAATGCAGGCATGTTTTTTTAATACCAAAAATTCATCCAAATCAAAATAGCCGATAAATTCTGTTTCACAAATCTCGAGTGCGTGATTATGAGATTCATTTTGGCCCTTACCCAGCCAGGGTATATGCGTCACATAATCGCGATAATGATAACAAATATTTTTCTGCACATCATCATCTGAGTCATCATAAAATAGAATCTGTTCACAGCCAAATATTTCCTTATAATAAATGAAAAACTCTTCAAGATACCGTTGCTCGTTTCGTGCAATAGTTACGATGGTAATGGACATTGAATATCCCTTTTAATTATGGAGACTATTCTCGTTTAGAAACGGCTGATTTTACCTTGGAAATGTTTCTGATCTCTAATTTATTCATGAAATTTCCCTCTCATATTATCAGTTCTTTAAGGCCCTTTAGCAAGCGTCTGCTTGAAGGTTTACCCATAATTGATTTCATACACCATCTCGTTTATTTTCAAAGCAAATTTGGAATAAATCCCCACCAAGAAATACCAATGGTAAAATCATAAACTTGGATTTATTTATCAACGTAAAAATTCCCTGTTATTCCAGCTCGCGAACATAGCTTGTATACAACAGTTGCAGCGTATCGTAAATACAAAACCACTCCCGAACCTCAATATGCATTCCCAGGTAGTGGGCTAGACGTTCACGAAGACTGCGATGGGACCTAAGTTTAAATGTTTGCTTCAATGTATGGAGGCGATACTTCTTAATATCTTGTTTTGCAGTATCGCCTGACGATTCCCTGCCACCAAAGCCGATTGTATGAAGTAACTTTATATCTCGCGATCTGACAGCTCCTGTCGATATGTGTTGCCATCTCACATGATATTCATCGGGAAGCAAACGGAACTTAATACCCTTCAATTGCAGTTCGTGTATTGCAGTCGCGAGTGATGGCTGATTGCTGGATCTCTTAGGGTCGATCTCAGAAATTCGAATCAGATGGTCTCGCCAAACATCGCCTAAGCTGCTTTCCCAAGGCGCATAGATGATCCCTCCATTGTAATAAGGTGCTAATTCATTCAGTTTGCAGTCCCTGTAATTGGCGCATTCATATGTATCCAGCTGGAGGCTCAAAGGAATTGTATGACCATCCGGGTATGCGAGCCCCAAAGACTCGTGTATGTCTCTCCAGCGCGCTGTTGAGTTCAGCCCGAGTCCGTTGGCAGTCGCAGCAGCGATACAATCACTTCCGACAGCAGTTGAAAGCCCGCTTATATCTGACAGAATCAACATATCCGAATCCAGTAAAAGGATATGATCAGTTTCCCTTTGAATCTCAAACCCTCGCAGCTTGTTTGCAAATCCTCCGAAGAGCAAGGGAGTATGCGTTGAGAACCGTGCAGAGCAGCGCTCTCCAAGCGTGCGCACACTCTCCGGTGGGTCTCCAATACAGGCAATATGCAGTGGTAAATCACGGGAATCACCGCCGAACTCAAGCCACGAGGCAAGAAAAAAAAGTGTCATTATTTCGAATCGGCGTGAAGCCGGACCAGAAAAATCAGAAACGATGACGACATCGAACGGTTGTTTTATCATCAGATTAGGAAATCCGTTTTGAAGACTAGACCCTGAAAAAGCAGCTCGTCAGCAGTATGCGTAAGCCCAGGAGCATAAAAATGCCAACTCGAATATGGAGCCTTTGAAAATATTTTTATAATCATAATGAAATAGTATTACGCCCGTATCTTTAGAATGAAAGTTACAATGCAAATAAAACACGCCAGGAATATCGCTGGAAGAGAGTTTTTACTTAATTACTGCAATCCGCGTAGTTATGAATGATTCATTATATTTATAGAGAGTCGTTTTATTTAATGTTCAAATGTAGTAGTTTGATTTTCATTAAATACACACTTTTCTGTTCAATCGAGAACTTTCTATTATATTGAGAAACTCAGCTTGGAGAATGCGAAGTCCTTTATATAATTAAGCTGTGATAGAAAGCAGCCATAAATTTTATCAAAAAAGAGCGATACAATAGGTATTAATGCTAAATGTAGGAATAAAAACAGTGCAAGAAAGAGTTGATGATGGCAGAATTCAGATGAATGGAAAGAAACGATTTTCAAACCCACTGAGAAAAGAATTTGTTGGATTGAAAAGCAATTCAATTTCTGGAGATTCTCTATGAGCAATACAACGTTACTATTACACATTGGTTTGCCAAAAACAGGGACAGCAACGCTACAACGAACACTTTTTCTCAATCATCCTCAAGTTCACTATTTGGGAAAGATCGTCACGGATAATGACACAAAGAAAGGTTGTATCGATGACCTTACCTACAGTATTCTAGACCCGGTTCTATGGGCATTGAAATCGCCAATGGATACCGAAGCAACTTTATCACTCTTTCAAGACAAGTTACTGCCAACGATTTCTGAGGAGCGGGTTCTTGTCGGTTCCTGGGAAGGCCTGGGCACCCGGGATATGGAGCTGCATGTAGAAATGCTGGATAGGATCAAAGCGATCTTTGGTGGCTGTCGAATCATGATCACCCTGCGAAATCCATTGTCTCTACTGCCTTCACTCTACTTGCAATATTTGGGTGGATATTTTATTCGGCAGAATAAAGTGCGGCTCAGTTCTCGTAGTTATGTCGATATTGAAACATGGTACAGCACGGGAGTGGCTAAACTGGATTCGTCTACTCTGATGAATTGCTGCGATTGTATCCGCAGCTCGATTGAAAAACTGGGTCGAGAGAATGTAGGCGTTTTCCTTTTCGAGGATCTAAAAGACAAGCCAACAACATATTACCAATCAATTTGTGAGTTCATGGGCATTGATTCTGAAATGGGTGTATCACTGGCTCAAGGCAAGCATTTTAATACACGTTTGAGTGAAGCACAGCTTGCTTACATGCGTGAAATCGATTCGTCGTGGACAAAGTTTTTTCATTCTTCAAAAAGCCGAGAAGAAGCATTCAATGCAAAGGCAGATGGTCCGCCTGCAAAAGCAGTATTAAATGATCAGCTCATTCGTGAGGTCTCTGATGCTACTCGAGTCGGTCATCGCTGGCTAGTTGAAAACTTAAATCTACCATTGGAGAAATATGGATACCCACTATAAAAATACGTTTAGAAATGAGTTGAAGCATATTAGAGTGACGATTATTTGTGCAGGTAAGCATTGAACAAGCCAACTCTGCTACTGCATATTGGCTTGACTAAAACAGGCACAACAACACTTCAATTATCGCTTTTTGATAAACATCCTCAAGTTTACTATTTGGGAAAGTCCTCTGGCGGTCCAATGGACATAAAACTCTGTAGCAGCGATCTCAGCTACAGTATTCTTAACCCAATCCTATGGAAACTGAAGAAGCCTTTGGATACAAAAGCGGTATTGTCACTCTATCAAGAAAAGCTATTGCCAATGGTTTCTGAGGAGCAAATTCTTGTGGCATCCTTCGAAGGCCTCGGCAACAGAACCAATGATGTCCATAAGGAAATGCTTAGTAGAATCAAAACGATCTTTGGGCAATGCCGCCTCATGATCACTTTACGAAACCCCATAACTCGGCTACCCTCTCAATATCTGCAAAACCTGCGAGAAAATTTTATCTCGCAGAATCATCACTGGATGGGCTCTAAAAGCTATGCAGATATTGAGACATGGTACAGAGGCAGGATGAGGAGAAGGAGAGATCCCTTGATGGATTATAGTGCCTGCATTCAAAGCTCTGTTGAGCAGCTTGGCCGAGAAAATGTTGGCGTCTTTCTATTTGAGGAATTGCACCAAGATTCAAACGCATATTACCAATCAATTTGTGAATTCGTTGGCATTGATTCTGAAATTGGTGTCTCACTTGCTAAGAACGAACATTTTCATTCACGATTAACGGAAGCCCAAGTTGCTCACATGCGCGAAATTAATTCATCATTTTTGAAGCGAACTCATAACTCATTTAGTGATAACAGGAGTCGAATAAAGGCTCTAAAAGAAAACGCAAATAGTCCACCTGCGAAAGCAGTATTGCCTGAAGAACTGAAAAAGAAAGTATCCGATGCAACTCGAGTCGGTCATCGCTGGTTGGTAGATAATCTCGATCTACCATTGGAGAAATATGGATACCCACTCTAAAAATACACGAGACATTAGTTAAACTACATTATCAACATTTTTTAACATAAACCTTGCATCATCACAATAATTGAAGAAACCCGATTGCGTTTTTTCGTCTAAACAACTAATCTTATGTGCGCCCCAACTTTTGTATAAAAACTCATGCTGAGTGCTAAATTTTGCGCAGTCAGTATCTTTTCCCACTTTTCCTCCAATCAATTCTATATGAAATCCAAAGTAACTATCTTCTCCACCAGTCCAATGTTCCGAGGGAAAGCTCCTAAGACAGTCGTATGTTTTTTCCCAATCTCTCAAGCAGAGTCCACCATTACCTCCATCAATTATTATGTCTGACGAACGATGGCGGCGCCATTTTGAGCCAATGCAATCATATGACATAAAATCGTTGACTGTGTAGTCAGATTGCTCACAAGAAATAGCATCTGTTTGAAATACTAATATTTTCTTTCGGCCAATAACGCTTTCCCAAAACTTTTTTGATAAGAATAACGCATTGTATTGGCTCCTGGAAAGTGCATCACTATTGAGCTCAGTAAGATGGACGGATCCATCATCTACAAGTTTGCCAATCGGTGTTGACAGTATAAAGTCAAGGTTGTTTTTTTCATGATATATCTGAATAGGAATTTTAGTATTACTAATAAAATTATTTACAACATGGTCGAGTGAAGAATGTTTTCTTGTTTCAACTATAATACCCCATAAAGGACATGTGTCATCTATAGTACTCTCACAAAGGCTCGGTAATATTCCACTGATAGATGCGAAGTCTGCTGCGCCTGGAACTTTTTTCAATGTATCGTAAACATGCATTATATCTGCACTTGTAATTTGCTCTTGGAGTACACCATTCTTTTGCAGCTCATCAAAGGTCACTTGTGCGGTTGAATTTTCACCATTTGATCGTTTACGAAAAGAACGCATTTAATTAATACCTTTGAATGTTGAAACTACATTTATAATAAGTAACTCTAATAAATCACTCACTGAGAAATTGACAACTTAAAAACGAAAAGTTTAATAATTGATAGATACAAAAATCAGGAGCTGCCGAGGCTTTTAACTCAGTTAGATAAACATATAACGAGCATCAATCAAATCAAAATCACGAGATATGGGCATGGTTTTTTCTGGTCAAAATCGACATCGAAATTGTGTAGCGAATACAAACCTTTAGTTTAATAGGAGACGCTTTGCATTCGCGCTATAGTGTGATAATTTTACTAATTTCAAGCTGAATAAATAGTATCTCAAGATATAATACCCTGATGGAATTAAATGAATTATACAAATAAATACTGCGCTTTCATGGGAATAGGAAGATCTAACCCTCAAAATTTGTTTCGAGCAATTTTAGCCTGCTAATGACCAAGCCTAACTTACTCTTTATCATTACTGACCAACAACGCTTTGATGCCATAGGTGCGATTCAAAACGAATTACCACAGTACAAGGGAAAAACCAAAATACGTACACCCAACTTGGACCGTCTCATGCTTGAAGGTGCCAGGTTTGAAAATGCCTATACCCAATGTGCAGTATGCGCCCCAACACGTGTATCTATCCGTACAGGTTGTACGATAGAACGACACGGAATGCAGTCAAACAGTTTGATACAAGAAGATGTTTATAAAATGATACCCATGTTTGAAAATAAAATTAAAAACGTGAGTACCTTTGAGCAGATTCTTGTAGAAAATTTTGGCTATGTCAGTGAACATTTTGGCAAGTGGCACATGCCTAAACGCTTTTATATGACGAAAGATGGCTCTAAAAGGGTAATTAGTTACAACTATTACGATATGAAAACCGATGAACCTCTCTTCTCAAAAAATGATGGAGCATACCGGGAGTATTTGTCCCAATTTGAAGGTGAGATAGCAAACACCCTTAAAGAAGACCAACGAATCAACAAATTCTCCGGTTACCCTTATACACCTATTCAGATTGACCAACGATTTAATGAACCTGCACCCACAGCCTTAATGAATACACAAGAAGATAGGAGAATTTCAGAAGCAGATTCTCAGGGAAGGGATTCACTTCCTGAAGATAAAACACCTTCCTTTTTCCAAGGCACTTCAACAGTCGAAGCGATAGAACGTTTGTCACAGGGAAACAAACCATTTGTTCTCACAACGTCCTTTCATAGTCCCCATGCCCCGATGATTGCGACAGGAAAGTATTTTGACTATTACTGGGAACGTAGACACGAAATGTTCATCGGGCCAAGTTTTAAAGACACGTTGGAAAATTCATCTTACAAAGAGAAACGTCCTCTACCTGCTGAATATAGCGATTCTAGTGCTGTAAAGGAATGGATGGTTCCTTACTATGCTCTGTGTGAAGAAGTAGATCACCACATTGGTTTAATTTTGAATAAACTTGATGAGAAAGATCTTACAAAAAATACCTTAATTATTTTTACATCTGATCATGGTGAAATGTTAGGGGCACATGGACTCCGGGGAAAAAATAGATTTTTGGAAGAATCAGCGCATGTACCTCTGATAGTAAAATACCAGGATGTAATACCAGCAGGACTTAAAATAAATTCCTCTGTGACAACCATGGATATCTTTGCAACTATTCTGGATTATCTGGGCGCATCAAGTTTAAATAGAAGTGACAGTAAAAGCCTGAGAAGGCATATTGAAGGCCTTAACTGGAATGAAAATTATGATGATGATGCGGTGATAACAGAATGGGATTTCCGCGAACCACCCAAAAACCCCAAGAAAAAATTAACTCGGAAATTGGGATCAGAAACCAATTTCATGATTCGAAAAGGCAATTACAAGCTGATGTTAACCAAACACGCAAATTCGAACAAACTTGATATGATGTATGATATAGAATCAGACCCTTTTGAGATGAAAAATTTAGTTGGAAATAATGGCTTGAGTGCAAATGAAGAAATCATAGCTAAGGCCGAACATCTAAAGTGCCTGTTACTTGAATGGATGTTACGGATGGACGGGACTGAAAAATTTTACAGCGACCCCAAGTACAACCTTTATGAAGGCAAAGGCGATTATGCCGAGATTGATAAAAGAAGGAAATGGCAAAAACTGGATTTATGGATTAGCGATAAAAATATAAAATTTGGAAAAAGAGTCTTTGATAAAAAAGATGCCATTTTTAAACGGAATGAATATTTATACGTTGGTCGCACAACAGCGGGTAAATCCACAATAAAATCCATCGAATTAAGTGGTGAAGGCCAAAACGATTTTTCCATACCCGTACTTAAGAAGATCATCCTACATGAAGGAAAGTACATGCGACTCAAAATTTCATATTCGTCTGCGAATGAAAAAATTAAACCAGCAAAACTAGAACTAACTACATCAGATGGAAAAAAGACTATAAATCTTTCTTGAGAAAATTGTATGAGCTATTCTTTTATAAATGAGTCGATTTTTTGCACACAGCGGTCATATAATTCTTCGAAAATACCAACGGCCAATGGTGTTTGCCAGGCCGGATATAGATTGGGCTTTTCATAATCCTCTTCAGGAACGACATAGCCGTAAGAGGTTCTGCAACAATTAGCACAAATGACTGTGTACTCAGGGTACCGGGCTCGCAGGCTCACCTGCAATTTTGAATAGGCTTCTCCTCCGTTTGCAATGATGAGAATATTGCCCATGCGAGCCACCCAATAATATAAGGTCATATCATCACCCTCGCCGATGCTTTCCCGGATGCGGAGTTTACGATTGAGCCGTTCTTTATCGGCATTATCCGGATTTTCTGCCAAGAGCTTATTGATAGCAACCGACTTTAACAAATCCGCACGTATCGGCCAG
Source organism: Lentisphaeria bacterium (assembly GCA_013215875.1). GTDB lineage: Bacteria > Verrucomicrobiota > Lentisphaeria > JABSQK01 > JABSQK01 > JABSQK01. Next base: position 31,947 of record JABSQK010000002.1, on the reverse strand, counting down.
CGTATTGTACCTGCGTGGAATTGCACAGTTTCATTTGCAGTTGATGGCTGTTCTTTCCAGACAGCCAGGTCGGCGCCAGATTTTTTGATTTCGTCTAATACAAGGGTTGTTCCAGGTAAGCTCATATTTTCAAGTGATGAGAGTGAGGCAAATCCGAGTTGCCGGCCATGCCGTTCTGGAATTGACAGGTCACCGGTAAAGCCAATAGCAGGACCCAAATTGCCGCTGCACCCTTGAATGAAGATCATCGGGACATTGAGTTCCTTGCGAATAGTTTCGCGCAGGCTACCAATATAATCGGGTGATAGTTGGTCATTATCCCAGGCAAGGGTAGTGGGATGGCAGGCATAATTCACAATAACGGCGATGGTTTCCTGCGCTTCGTTTGTCAGACGAGCAGTGAACAAAGTATCATCGTCTTCGCCACTTGGATTATAACCTGTAACATAGCTTCCTTCATGAAGCAAATCGCGATTTCGGGCTAGATCGCATTTTCCATAATTACTTTGTATTAACGTCTTTTGGCGCTTCGAAGCAGCTTCAATTGTCAGCAGATATAACTTGTCATATAGCTCGATAAGATAATCTGCATGCAGATCTGCTCCGGGCAATTCAGGATCCACATCGACCAACATTGGGCTTGAATGGGTATGCGATGCACAAATGAGTATCTGTGATTCATCAATTTCTAACGTGGCGGAAATACGTTGGAAGAAACTTTCTTTCGCTCTTGTGCCAAATTCACCAACGGAATCCATCCCAATAATGACGAGTGGATTTGTTTCGCCTACAACCATGACTGTGGCATAAAACGGCATGTGAATCCATTGCGCGGTGTACGTGGTTGCTGCGCCCCAGCAGCGGTTATAAATACCGATGGGCGGGGTAATGTCGATTTCAGCGATGCCAATCGATCCTGCGAAGTCAAAGGACTGTGCCTGTTCAATCATAGTTTGATACCTTAATAAATATTTGTCATACGATGAGCCTACAATAGGATAGAGAATTTTGCTGTCAAGGATCTACAAGGGATCTATCTATTCTTTAGATTCTTCTTCGTCTTTTCGGGCGCGTCGTTTTGCGGCCAGTAGCCTACTGGTATAGGATTCATCATCTCCTGAAGAAGCAGGGCTGGAAGAGGTAGTTGCGGAAGAGTCACTGTCCTTTGAGTGTGATTCAACACGGGTGCTGCTGTCATCATAAGAGGCTGGTTTATTCGTTTCCGCATCTGAGCTGACAGCATCGACTTTTTCATAGTCACCTGCTTCGGCTTTATCTGTAAGCGATTTTTTGAAGTCCTGGTCAGACTCTTTAAATACTTCTTCTTTGCGTCGCAAGAGGGCCGACATTGTATCATCCTGTTCAGCACTCTCACGCCTTCGTTTTTGGAACATGGGTAATTCGGCAAATGCCTCTTTAAGATCTTCGCGACTGAGAATAACGCGTCTAACGATGACATCCATCATAAAAATAAGCACCGCAACGGCGAGTAAATATTCCCAAATAGGTTCGGGTGTGATTGCCGGCGGGAAGGGACTGCTAAAGATGTTAGCCAGTGCCGGATCACTATTTAATATTACTTTTTTACTGCTTCCGATAGAGGCTACTTTTTTGAGCAGAGGAAGATTTGTTGTCAGCTTTTTGTATTCAGAAGAATAGGGTATGGAAACACCGCTTTGTATAAATCCTTCCTTGTTTGTTAATGGATTTGTGTAGGCGACATTTACCAGATTTACACCCATGTCTTTAATTTTGAAACGTGCTTCGTAGCGTCCAGGTGCAGTTTGTTTTACTTCCAGGTTGTGGCCTTTATATTTTGTGTCTACCCGCCGGCCAATAATACTATTGAAGTTAATGTAATTACCCTTTTCATCGATAGCATCAATCGTCATCACAACTTCATCGCCGATAATTTTCTTGGTGATGGTTACATTACTGTTGTCGCGTTTACGGGCAGTCCAGCGAATAATTTGTGACCAGATCTTTTTATATTTTGCCCATCCTATCCAGTGTTTTGCCCAGTTGCTGCTGGCATCGGAGGTGAAAGCGACGGATTTCCCCAAGCCACTGCGCCATTGTACCAGGATAGGATCTTCATTTTCGTTGTCTGATTTGATGGATACAAGTGCCCGGTCTTTGGGCGTGGTGGCTACATAGGCCAGGAGCAGTGGTATCTCCGATTGACGGATGCCTTTAGTCAGTTCACTATTAATGGTCAATTTGGGTTGAAATGGCTGATTGAAAATGAGACTGCGTTTTACAACTTTTGCTTCTTTGACAAAGATTTGCGGGAGTGTTTTCGGATCTTTTACATTGTAAAAGCGACCTTTTGTCTTAGCGGCGATGTATTTCAATACATCGACATCACGGGCACTGTGTGGATTTATGCCGATGGTTGAAACAGTGATGTTATTTGCTGCAAGATTTTTTACATCGGCAGGAGCTGGTCGGGCGGGATCGCCATCGGAAATGATAATCATGTGCTTAACCATTGCATCTGATTTGGCAAACGATTTTACTGCCATTTGGAAACTCGGCCCAAAAGATGGCATATCGCCAGGGTTGCATTTATCGACCTTAATTTTTAATCTGCCTTTATTTGCAGCCGATGTGAGATCAAAGAGCCATTGATCCCCTCCTTGATAACCATAGAATAGCACACCCACATCATCCTGGCGATTTACAGTATCGATAGCTGCCTTGGTAATTTGTTTTCCCCAGTAATTTCCCTTGGCAAATTCACAGGTATGTAGAACGATGACCAGGGCACCCTTGGGAATAATTTTTTTCTGGCGAATATCCATGCGTACAGGCAGTACTTCTTCGATAGGTGTTAATTCATAACCCCCTGCGCCAAAAGAGTTTTCACCACCGAGCATGATTAAACCACCGCGCAGTTGATTGACATAGGATTTGACCATTAACATTTGATTGCTGCTGAAATTAGAGGCATCAACATTGGCCAGTACAAGCAGATCATAGGCCTGCAATTCACCAAGAGTGACGGGAAATTCATCGGGACCAATGACCTTAGTCTCTAATTCCTCTGCTCCGCAAATGGCCACGAGATGCTCAACATCATGGTCATCACCATCTTCAGTAACAAAAAGGACTCTGGATTCACCTTGGATATAGACAAAATTTGAGCTTTCATTATTTTCAACAATTGTATCATTTGGTGCGACTATGCGGGCGGTATACTTGTAAAACCCTGGAGTTTTGATTCGCACGGGTAGAATGAAGGTATTTTCACCCGATTTTAAGCGAATTTCCTGCTTGATGATTTCCACATCATTTCGAAAAATGAGCAATGTTGCGGGGGTGGATTGAATGGAATTGATATGCACAGACATATCAAATGCTTCCTTAAGGTGCAGCTTTTCAGGAAGACCCACTTTCTCCACAAGTACTTCTTGCTGAATTACATAGGATACTGCCAGAACATCCAATTCGATGTTTTCGGCGGCGGCAGCCCGGGTGGCCTCGAGAATATCGCCATTGTTCTGATTGCCATCGGTAATCAGAATGATTTTCTTGCGAGTTTTACTGGGAAATGCCGCCGCGGCCAGATCGACAGCATTTTGGAGATTTGTATAGTTCGGATTGATAAATGAATGCAATTCTTCAATGAAAAGGTCACGCACAGGCAGAATGTCGACACTGGCATCATCACCAAAGAGAATAATGCCAGCCATGTCATTTTCCTTTTTATCGCTCTTGGCGAAAGATGCATTGACATACTCTATCGCCTTATCCCGAGTGGCTTCGGGAATACTTGCCGAGTAATCAATGAGGTAAAAAACCGTAATATTATTGTTTTTCTGCACGAATTGAATATCCGCCAGGGCAACAACGATAATGATGAACAAAAGATGCCGTACCGTGGTGGATATTGCATTTGTTTTTGAGGGTAGACCGGCAATTCCTTTTAGGGCAATCCAGGTGAAAATGGGCAGAACAAGCAAGGCAAAAAGCCAATCAGGCCTGTAGAAATCCAACACGTCAAATTGCCAGCAGAGCAGGAGCACAGTAACAGTGCAGATTATGATTGCCAAATGGAGGCGTAGATGTTTTTTGTTCATCGCTCTTTTGAGTTCCCTTATTCAGACTTTTATTATAAATCGATTCCATGCCTTTGTCAATTTTATCTCCCATTTTGTGACAAAATCACAATTTATTGTTTTTAATTTACATTATCGGCTTAAAAGCCAGGCCAATTGAGCCGTTGGAATGGCGGAATAAATAGAAATTTAAGGATTTAATTTCTATTTATGCATTTTAATGCCAATAATTTTTAATTGTTTTTTTTACTAAAGGCCATTCTGATACCAACAGATAGGTGAGCTAATTGCAGATTTTTAAAATTGCATGCTTATTCATATATTTTTTTGGATCCCAGTTATTTACAAATACTATAAAACGAAATCTCTATTAAGAATCCATATAGTATTTATTTGCAAAAATACAATAGATGTGTGACATAATATTGCACGTTAAAAAAAATCCATACATTATAAAGACTATATAGCTTGAAAAATAAGTTTGCGAACTTAGTATGATCCCCCGGATGCGGAAAAGGTGTGGATATTAAAATGGATAATTTATTTTAAAAACATTTACACTTATTGAATTGGAGTACATAAATGCTTACTTTTACTGACGTTATTTTAAAATTTCTTGAACTTTTCAGCGGCCGAGCAAATTTGGTTGCTGAGCGTTTTTCCCTTACAAACCGGCGAACACGCCGCAAAGCTGCCAGGGAGCTTGTACGCCTCGGCGCTGCTCCAGCTGGATTTATAATATTACCAAAACTCAAGCCCTACCACAAGCCTGGATCAGTCTTCCAGCGCGGAATGGATGATTTCAAGGAAACGGCTTCAAATCTGTATGAAAAAACCATGTCATCCATTCGTGGTCCGCGTAAATCGCCAAAAGCGCCTAAGAACCAGAAAAAGAAAAATGCCCTAAAAAAGTTGATCAGCAAACTTAAGAAGCAGAAGGCCCGCAAGGCAGAGAAGGAGTGGAAGGGCCTCGAGCAACTCGAAGAACGGGTGCTTTTATCCGGCAGTCCAAACGATCCAAATTCTGCGCTTGATGATAGTGCATTGGTTCTTGACTACGAAAAATCTGATACAGATATTATTGATGAGAGCAGCGACTACAGCACTCTAGACGCTGCCGATGCCCTGGATATAAACAGTACTGGTACAGTCATTGTTCCCGGCTTTAGTGCCGAAGGAAACATGGAAGTCATTCTATCGGGCGAGACGGATTATGATGTTTACGACAGTAGTGCGTCAGTTAGCTCTGTGGTGATTGTTGATGCAGGCATTACAAATTATCAGTCAATACTCGATGACTTAAGTTTGAACAATGCGATGGTTTTTGTTCTTGATGGGGACAAAGATGGTATTTCACAGATAAGCACAATCCTTAATGATTTCAGCAACTTAAATTCTTTACATATTTTATCTCATGGCTCTGAGGGTGAGTTGGTGCTCGGAAACACAGAACTGAATACTGAGAACCTGGACGAGTATGACTTAAGTGCCTGGGCAACTGCTCTTGGCGAAGGTGCAGACCTTTTGCTCTATGGTTGTAATGTTGCTGGCGATGCGACTGGCGTTGACTTTGTCCAAGACTTGTCAGAATTAACCGGTGCGGATGTTGCGGCCTCGACTGACTTGACGGGTGGCGTGGTACTCGGTGCAGACTGGGACCTGGAATATAGTACGGGTCTTATTGAAGCCCAGACAATTGAATCGGAGAGCTATGAATCAACGCTGGCCGTGAATCTCAACTTAGATACTTTCTCAGATGTAACGACATCCAACGATACAGCAACAGCAACCAATCTTACGTTCAGCTTTTCCTTTGATAAACTGGAAATCGATAAGTCTGGCTCAAATATCACCCTGAAAGTAACACAAGGTGCCACGACGAAGACGATATCTGGCATGGCTGCATTGACCGACATAATACTTACGTTTGGCGGCACTGAAATCGATATCGACAAAGGTGTAAATAAATCCATTTCCGTGTCTGTGCCCACCATATATGAAGGTGCGAAGGTCGTTAGTACAAATGCAAAAGAGTTTGAATTTACTCATGTAGCTGCGTCTGATTTTATTGTAAAAGTTGCCAGTGTGAGCATCTCTGGAAATATTAGCTCGGTGACTGCTGGAAGTCCGATACCAATTCTCTATCAGCCAAAAGTGCATATGAGAGGCGTTTATCTTGTTGATGTGGCTGATGTGGCTGCGAAAAATGTTGTGACTGCGGAAGGCGTTACTTTCCATAATATGAAATCGGTGACGTCTTCTGAGGAGCTCCAGGTCGATACCTCACAAACAGCCATTGAGCTTTCAGGTTTTAAGAGGGTGACAATTGATAGCGATATTTCCATATCAAATGTTGCATTGATCAATGCAACGGATGCATCAAGTGAAGTGAGTTTTACTGTAAAGGCTAGCGCCCAGGATCTCTTGATGGATGCAGGCACCAATACAGTGAGTATTGATTTCTCTGCAATTAAGCAACCTGTGAAAGCGGATTACGTTGATGGTCTTGCGGGTATTGGTTATGAATACGTACAATTTATTGCTGGCTCAGATATGCGCGTATTTTATGATCTGACGAGTCTTAGTGACAATCAATTAACCATTAAGGGTGGTAAATCTGGTGATCGAATCGCTTTGAGAGAAGAGACCTCCCCAGGTGTTTTCGATTATTTCCATAAAATCATAAATGTGGAAGGCGGCAATGGCAACGATGAAATTGTTGGATCTGATTTAAACGATTCACTTAAAGGCGATGGTGGCAGTGACAGTCTCTATGGTGGGATTGGTGCTGATACACTTGAGGGTGGCAAGGGCGATGATACGCTAGTTGGTGGCCTTGGTCCAGATGCATTGATCGGTGGTGCGGGTAAGGATACATTTAAATTCTACGACACAGATTATGATGAAGCTTTAGCCAACCGCTATGACAGCATTAGCGATACGAGCACTAATAACATTCTCGATTTAAGCAATGTGACAGGCGATTTAATATTTACTGTCGGGGCAAACTTGCAGGTAAGCCGCGGTGGGACAGATCTTTTCTATGGTTCTATACCATCAACAAACTTGTTTACGACCATTCGTACCGGCCAGGATAAATCCACCGTATCATTCTCCAGTCTGGATAGTTTTGATGGAAAAGTTGTGGAAGGGTTCACGGAAACGATACTCGATTTTTCAACGATCTCCGAAGACCTGACTTTTTACTTGCAGGGCAATGGCACAGTAAAGGTGCAACATGGCATGCTGCCTGGCTTTAGGAAAATTTTAACCGCAACGGACATTTTTGGGATCATCGGTGGTAGTGGAAAAAATACCTTTATCATAGAATCCCTTGAGGCTTTACCCGGGGGTATTTCAGTCGCGAATGGCGCAGAAGTGATCATTCAATATGGAAAAAAAGTTGCCGATAAGGCCTATTCTCCAATCACAGTGGACAGTGCTCAGGTACAATCCGGTTTACCAGTAAATTTTAGCAATGGACTTATTTCCGGTCTGTCTTACGAAGATCAACAAGCGTTCCAACTCTTTTATGCCGATGGCAATCAACTTACAGATGTTTGGGCGGATATAATCTTTACAGCAGAAGCCCCTTTGAAAGTAACTGTTAGCGATATTATGTCCGGCACTTTATCGGATAAGGGTATTCACTACATCTCAGGTGATGGCGAAAATACCAAGCTCGTTTATTATCTGGATGATACCAAGGTGACGAGTTTCACATTTAATACGGGCATTAGTCTCGAACGGGATTTGGATTCGAGTAGCAATTTATCAAATGTAGATAGTCTGAAAATTAAAAGCCCATCAGGAAATCTTGCGCTTATTTTTGAGCCTGCAAAAACATTTCTTCCCGAAGATATAGAAGGCAGCGCTATTGAGAAAAAGTATACAATTGATTTCGAGTCCTTTAAGGGAACATTCACAATTGATGCGGACTATACCTTAACAGACCTGCGTGATGAATTAGATGCAGCGGTATTCCTTACTGCAACAATCATCAATACAAACCAGCTGCAAATTACCTTTGATTTACGCGCAATGGACCTCAAAGTAGGTGCCAGTGAAGATGCGATAAATACCTATAAAGTAGATGCATCTACAGACAACGTCATTCTGGGTTCTAAAGGGACCGCTGACTATGTCGACTATAGCGATGTGGATGGAACAGTAACCCATGTCATTTCAGATAATTATTTAAAAAGTGGTACAGGATTAACTTACAATGCAGGCCAAGAGCCTGGTGATGCAAATGCCAATGGCACGGTAAATGGCCTAGTTACCGGTAGTTTTGTTGATGTTCAAAACGTGGAATACATAAACCGCATGATTTTGAACAATGATGATAATACCTTTATTTTTGGCGACAATTGGGGCATCGATGAAAAAGCGATAGAGTACTACACTGGTTTCTCAAACAGAAAACAAGAGCTCTACATCGACTCATCGTCTCTGGCAATCAACAATAATGAGACCTCTTTTAATGTCGGGACAAATGCTGACTATGAAAGCGAAAATGTCTTCTACCATACCCAAACTTACGACATAGATAGTATTTCCCTGGCTGATAACAGCTTGAAAATTAGTGGTGACTTGTCGCTTTTCACATTACATACCCTGAACTTTTACAATGGCGATGAGCGCGTTGTTGATGCTGTATACGTTGCCGACTTTGTTTATGATGGGGGTTCAGACAAAACGACTCTGACTTTCAAAGAAAATATTGGTGGACTCACATTTGATAAAGTATCTTTAATTCGCCAGTTCAATGCGACATACCTTTCCGCTAGCCCGACACAGCTGACTATTGCGGGTGCGAGTGATGTGATGACAGCGGCAGGTATGAGCTTTATGATAAATGGTAAAGCAGTAACCGTTAACAGTGTGGATGGCGATGTTGTCACCTTTTCCGCAGCGATCGATGCTGACAATCTGCAAAATGTTGTTCTTACAGTTGAGACGGATAAGCAAGTCTATACAGACTTAGTCGATACTTATAGCAGCTTTGTTATTGTAGGCGACCAGAGCAATTTGATACAAGTGGGCAAGACCTTTACCACTGTCGGTACTTACCTTTTGAAAAACGATTTCAATGAGAGGAGCGATGGCGCTAAACAACTTGTAGTAAAAGCTGTAAATGTAGACGGCGGTAATACCTATGTATGGGTCGCCGAAACCTTGGATACCCTGACAAAAGCTGATGGTGCTCCGACTACACCTGGGGCGCTGGAATTCGAAATCGAATTTGAAAAATCCTTTAAATTCAGTATCGATAAAACAACATTTAATGCTTACGCAAATTTCAAGGTTTTGAAAGCCGGCACAGACGTCTCCTTTAATAGCTATGAACTGGCTGATAAAGTATGGGTCATTGTACGGCTTACTGGTGATATCACTGACTATCAATTCAGTTATGATGCGCAAACGACTGCAAACAAATTCAAACCATTCCATAAGGCCCGCGAGATTAAATCTGTAATGACTGATAGTGATGCAATTTACTATCAGTTGATCGCCAAAGATAATCTGGAAGGATTTATCGAAAATGAGCTTTTCAATGGCAGTTCGGCTCTGTCATTAACAAAGATGACTGGTACTGCAGTGAATTTCACACTTCTGACTGCCGATGGGCAGACCGCAAATGATGTGGCAAAAATTCAGGGCGCAGTGAGCTACAATGTTGGTGGTAATCTGGTCCTTGATTTTCGCAATGTTGACCGCGAATTAAGCTTTACATTTATTGAGAATGCCGATGGTTCCACCCGTTTAGAAATAGAACGCGTGGCGCGCTTTTTGCCAAATGACCTTTTAGCTTATGTCAGTATAGCAGGAATTAATTTAGGTGAACTGCCTAAACAAAAATTTGCTAAGATTGTCGTTACCAATGTCGATCAAAATACGACTATTTATGGTGGCCAGGAAAGCAATACTTTTTTTGTAAAAGCAGGCGCTGAATACGCTGGCGATATTATTGGCGGAACAGGTATACGAACAGATTATGCTCACCTTGCCTGGGACCTCATTATAAACGTCGTTCTTAGACAGGAAATTCCTGATTTTAGAGTTCAAAATACGATCGATTATACGGATGAAGTTCATTTTAGTCTATCGAGTATATTGAAATTACCAGCACAGGTTATTGAGACCTACCCGCATATCCTAATGAATAATATGTCATCTGGGCAATTTAATCGTTTCACAGGTGAAGTGGAGAATATAATAAACATCATCATGGGTTCGGCAGTAAATATAGCCCAAGGTAATGGCTCGCTGGTTCCGGGGATTTCTCTGTTTAAAGATAATCCTAAAAACGAAGGCGAAAGCAATTGGGAATACATGAAACGTATTCTTGGTGAGTTCCCAATTATGGATTTTGTCGCAGGTGATACATTCATAATTACGCCACTGCTTCCAGGCTTTTCCCTCTTAGCAGGTAAATCCGGTGCCGACACATATCGATTCGAAGAACCGACCTACAACCCGATAGGTGTTGGAGTTGGTGTTGTTCTTGAAATGCCGGATCTAGTGCTTGGTGGCATTGCCATGCCCGAGGGCTTTGATACCCTGGACCTGTCCGGATTAACATCCGACTTGTATGTCCGAGTGGTGAATTTTAGTTTCATTGAAGATTTTATTGGTTTGATTCCAGGAATTGAAGATTTCCTCGAAGACTTTGCAAATGTTGCCGATATTTCTACCAATGTTATCATTGCCAGTACAAATGATATTATTTTTGATATCACCGACTTCGGTATTCAAGATATGACTGCCTTCACGAATTTTATAATTGCCACAGATATCGAAAACTTTATTGGTGTCGATGAAAAAACCACCCATATCCGTTTTGAAGGTGATGGTGGATTTCGTGGAACAGTAAAACCGGGAGTAGGTGGCAACCTTATTCTTGATTACAGCATGTACACCGGCGATGATGGCCGTGTGGATGGCGATGAAAACAAAGGTGTCATCGTAAACCTCTCCGCTTCTGCGATTGATTTCACAACTGAAAACATATGGGCTGACGGACCTGAGTGGCTCGACTTCAATTTTGATTTCTCATTTGGCCAAGCGGCTGCGGTAACGGGCTCACGCCTGGCGGGTTTCGACGAAATCTTCACGACATTATTAGGTGCTCCAGATTCCGGTGACTGGGCCGACCCACGTAATTGGGCTGTAGCCAATGCCAGAGGCATTGTCGGTACAGATGCAGAAGACCAATTAACTGGTAACGCATTTGATAACTTAATACTGGGCATGGGTGGTGCTGATACCATCGATGGTGCGGGTGGTACTGACATCTTTAGTTTAAGTGGTGTAAGTGCAGAAGCAGTAATCAATTTGACTGAATCAAATGCGTATACCCTTGGCACAGCGAGCGGCATTAGTTCCAGCGGAGTCTGGGATACAACAGCTGATGTATCCAGTAACTACTTTAACAAAGTGGCAACATTGGACTTTTCGAATCTCGATTTACTGGATGACGATGATTGGACAATAACACTTGATGGTACGCCTTTTGCCATAACAGATTTGGTCATTGCAGAAACAGATACTGTTGATGGATTGCTCGGTGAAATCAAGGCAGCAATCGAAGCTGCCAGTCTTGGCTTCACAGTTAATGTTGCATCCGGGGTAATTACGATCTCTCATGCAAGTAACTTTGCAGTTGTTCATAGTGTGAGCAATGTGAATTATACGAAAAATGCTTATGCCAGTGGCGACCTGACAGGTTCAGATTATTTGCGATTTGATATAGATGGCGTGCTACACACAATTGTAAATCCACAAGATCTCAATATTTTGAAAACCAATCTCGATGCAGCCCAATTAGGCTTTCAAGCGATAATAAATACAAGCGGCGACCTAGTCATTGTTCATGCTAACGCAGTAACAGTTGCCTTGGAAGAGCTCGATGAAGACGGCACAGTAACAACTCTGGCAAATATTGAAGGTGTTGAAGGTGGCAGCGGCGACGATTTAATTATTGGCTCTAGTAACGACGATATCTTCTACTTCAGTGGCGAGTTTGCTGATATCGGAAATGATACTTTAGCTGATTTTAGCGATACGGATAAATTGGACTTCACACAGTTGACATTGAATGGCGAAGCCATCTTGCCAGGTGATTTAACAATTGAAAAATTAGAAAACCAAAATGTTGTGCGCATTTCTTTAAAGGATAGCCCGGCAAACTATATCGTTATACATACAGATATATCTCAAGAGGCAATTGAAGACGCGATTAATTATAATACAGGTGGATCAAAACAAGCCCTGTTAAATGACATATCGTCGTGGTTTGGCGGTAATGATGGCTCATCACCACAACGTGTTGATGCTCTCGGAAGCACCCCGTCTACCCTAAGCCAAGGTGATTTAGATGCGGTCGTTCAGCAGGCTATGGATGACTGGTATCTCGGTGACTTGCTTGCAGACCTGGTACAATTTAAAATAGCCGATCTCAGCAGTTTTGAAATTCCTGATGGCGAGAACTATCTCGTACAAGATGAAACGAATGGCTATCTCCTCGCGATCGACCTTGGTACAACCATTCTTATCGATGATGATGCCGCCGGTTATGGCTGGCATGCCGACCCAGGTACTGCTCCGGCTGCCGGAGCGATGGATTTAATTTCCACGATCAAGCATGAAATTGGTAATATTCTCGGAATGGCAGATGATGAAACCCCATCAGATAATGTGATGACACCATTTCTCGAAGTTGCGACGCGGACAACGGCTGATTTATCAATGCTTGATAATGCTTTTGGCGGTAGCGAAATCACTGATTTAGCAAGCGGACTAACAACAGCTAAAACATTCCTCAATGAATTCGATACAGAAATAAATTCGCTGCTGGAATATGAACTGCCTTTTACTGGGCTGACAATTGGTGGAGCCCTTGATATCGGTGTAGATATTGGTTCGGCGATTGCAGATGAGATGGATGCACTTATTGCGGCTCTAGATGGGCAGAGCAATTCCACAGACTTATTTGGCCTGGGGCAACTCTCATTTAACTCACTGGATAATCTCAATGAATTTAAAGCAACATTAAACCTGGTTTCATTTTCAGACAGCTTCGAGTTGGATGCTTCGACATTTAATATTGAAGCCCTGGAAGATGCAGGTATCGATATTGGCAGCTTACTTTCATTCAATGATGTGGTAAATTTCGATATGGAAGGTGCTGTCGTACTGGAATTTGTTTTTGGTCTGGATGATAGTGATAATTTCTTCTTGGAAAATCCGAAGCTGAAAGTTGATTTAAGTTTTGGAGAACAATCCCTTGATGTATTTGCAGTGAATCATGCCGGCCATGCCATCACCCTCACTGGTGATCAAACAGATCTGTTTGCTGCCGGAAAAACATACACTGTTTCTGGATCTTCCGAAAATAATGATGGCAATGTAACAGTACTGAAAATCGAGTTCGATGCAGGTACGACAACACTATGGACTGTTGAAACGCTCGATGCGTCCAGCACGGGTACAATTTCAGCACTCGAATTATCCATCGTCAATGTCGATGATTCCACCGATCAGATTACTGTCGATGGCGACCAGACTGCGAGCATTCTTTCGGGCGCAAGCTCTTTGAGTATCAGTGGTTCTACAGGAAATGATGCTAGTTACGATATCAATACAGTTGTTTATGATGAAGTCCTTGATATTACTATTATTACATTGCTGAGTTCACCAACGCTTGATGAAACAAGCGATGGCAACATTGTGATCGGTTTTGATATAAGTAGCACGCTCACCGATGGTGATTATGCCGACCTCGAAGGCTATTACATCGATGAATACAGCGTCGGCGAATCCGTTTACTTTGGTGGCAGTGAGTTGAATAAAGGCGTGCTCACTATCGCGGCTATCAGCTATGACCAGAAAACAAATCTGACGCGTTTATTCTTCGAAGAGGCTCTGGGATCCAGCGGCGATGAAGGTCGTTTACGAAAGACCTTCGACATGAATGTTAGCATTGGTTTTATCGATGCAGATTTGGATAATGCAGCTGTTGGTTTTCATGCCGGACTATCACTGGGCGCAGATGTGAGTTTGAATACGGGCGATTTAACCGCTGGTAAATTTAGTGAAATTTTTGGCGGAGTCGATTTTGATATTGCCGGTGACTTTGATGTTTATTTACCCATTGAAATCAATACACCTTTTGCGGGTCTGGAGATTGCCCCAATTGTTTTGGAAGCGTCGAGCCCTGCACTTACAAGTGTGTCATCCTTGCCGGCATTCCTCGGCAGCCTGGCATCATTGATTCCATCAAACCTGGATATTACAGAGCTCATAAAATTCAAAGCGCTTTCTTTAGAAGATCTGCTCAATGCCCTTGAGTGGAGTTTGGATGAACTCATCAGTACTCAGAGTGCCGAAGTTCCTTTACTGGGAATGACCTATGAAGATCTTCTTACTTTTGATGGTCACAATATTCTCATTGAAATTCGTGATGCCATAGCAGCCTTACGCGGCGCAATAGATAACATCGATGAATTTGAAACCTCAATAAATGATGAAATTCGCAATGTGCTCAATACTGTGTTGGGCGCTGGAACTGTTACAGAAGACTTGTTGTATATAAATTATTCAGACAGTGTTTTTGAATTCGGCATCGATTTAGAACAAATATTTGAGAAAACGATTGCGCTCGATTTCTCTTTAGCAGACTGGGTAGATGATATTGACAGTCCAACATTAACTGAGCTTGTTGACCTGGCTGATTCGCTTGGCATTGAGGCAGATTTGCTATTGGGCGACCTGGACTTATATGCTGCGTTTGATTTTGAATTGGGCTTCGGAGTCGACCTTACGAATATTGCCGCACCCACCATCTATATGGAAGATACTTCGGGTATCAGTATTGATATAAGTGCCAGCTTATCCGACATTAGTGCCTACTTTGAAATCTTTGGCCTTGGCATGTTTGGTGACGGCGGAGAAATTATCATCGACTTGAATCTTGGGCTTGAAATTGCTGATGACCTTGAAGGTGATGGCCGCATCGATTTGTTTGCTGTTTCTGGCGCGATGGGCTCTGCTGCTGACGCGGTAGAAATGGAATTATTTGTTGATGGAGTTGCTTCTATAGAACTGCCATTGTATTTCCCCCTAAGATCCATGCCAGTTGGCGGCACGACTGAAGATATCAATGGCGATGGCATCGCTGAAAACAGTTTGTATATGAATGCCTCTTTCAGTCTTGATGATGGCTTTGATTATAATTATTCAATACCTGATTTTTCAATGGACTTCGATATCGTTTCTGCATTAATCGCAGCCATGGATGATCCAAATAATGTGATTGGCGCTCTGGAATCTTTCTTCGATGGTGTTGATGAAGTGGCTGGTGGATTTGCGAATATTGAGCTGCCATTAATTGGTGGCGATGCCTTTGACAGCTTAGCTGACTCATTATATGACTTGCGCGAAAATGTACTTGGAAGAGAGTCTGCCGGGGTTTATCTCAGCGGCGGTCTGGGCTATACGATTCAAGAAATAGCGCTTCCTTCGCTCACGACTACAGAGGGCAGCATAGATAGGCTTGATAAATCCTATATGTTAACAGCAGATGGTACAGCAGATATCGTTTTGGGTGACGGGTCACAAGATATTAATGTCAATTTCTCTGAGATGGCCGATGATACTGAGAAGCAAAATGCCATTGCCGCTGCAGTAAAAACACTAACAGGTTTTCAAACTCAAGTAAGCGGTACAGGTGGTGCATGGGCAATCACAGTCGATGCCAGCTTCTTTGACGCGGCATTAAATGCGATTCGTGAAGGTCTTTACACTGCATTTATTTCATTGAACGAAGGCGGAAATGCGACACTATTTGCATTTGTCATTCCAAGTCTAGACGCGGATGGCTTCAAGCAATATGATGGCACAGGAAAACTAATTACAGAAATTCTCAATGCTACCGACCATACAGCCGATGACATCTAATTTGAATTTGACCCATCCGGATTGATCACCTTCAATATCATGTTTGGTGGTACCTTACTCGAGGGCGAACAAGAAATTGATTTTTCTGCTGGCATCCCCGGTTTAAATTTAAGTACTGATGCAAGCTTGCTTGCCAAGATAGACTACCTCATGGGCATTGGCCTTGGTATTGGCGATACAAGCGATGAAGAAGGTATGCAGTTTGGCGCTTTTGTTGATACCAGTGGTATTAATACAGCTGGTGAAGAAGTTGCTCTGGATATTGCCGGTGGCGTAAGAGTGGGCGATAGCCTTGATGCAACATTGGGCTTCCTGGCAGTCGATCTAACAGATGTCACTGAAGATACACAGATGATCAATGTTGATGGCGAAGATATCTTAATGGGTAGTCGCATTGTCGGCCACCTCGGCTTGGATATCATAGATGGTAACGGGGACGGCCGCTGGGTTTTTGGTGAAGATGTTGAATTTGTAATGAATGCATCCATCGCCGCACAGGCGGATCTTTTTGTCGAAGTCAGTACGATTGCCGGCGATTTCCTGCCAGCTATTAGTACGACAATTCGCTATGATCAGGTGCTGGGTGATTTCAGTATGTCGTCTGATAGTGGTGCTGTATTTGATATGGGTGCACCGGAACTCATCCTTGAAGATGTCACACTCGATATCGGCTCAGTATTCGACAGTTTTCTTGGTGATACACTTGATGTAATCAGTGATATTATTATGCCAATGAAACCTGTGGTTGATCTTCTAACAATGGAATTGGATTTAGGTATTACCAAATTCCAAATGATCGACCTGGCTTACCTTCGTTTACCGGCGAAGACTGTAGATGTTGCTAAAAAGGTATTGAACGTATTAAAAGCAACCCTCGATTTCTTAGAAACAGTTGGCTCTCTTTCAGAGGCTGGCGAACTGAACTTTGGTACATTTAATTTAACAGAAAGTTTCGCAACCGACCCCGATGCGGAATCGTCCGATGCTGATTTGGCAGGCGCCACAAGCGATTCCCAACGCACCGCCCAAATGGGCAGTCATGCAGAAACAATTGCCGGACCAGACCAGGAAGGTTTGGATGGAAAAAGTACCAGCAGCAGAACAAGTGGCACATCTGAAAAGCGCTGGAGCATTCCAGTTCTTGAAGATCCAGCAACATTGCTTGATTTTGTATTAGGCCGTGGCGAAGTGGATCTATTTTATTATGACTTGCCTGATTTGGATCTCGACTTCGAATACAGCCAATCCTATATGGTTTTCCCTGGATTGAATGCCGGATTCTTTGGTGAAATAAGCGCCTATACTAATTTTGATTTTGGCTACGATACCCGTGGCTTGCGCCAATGGATGGAAACAGATTTTGATCTAGCGGAAAGCTGGCGTTTAATAAATGGACTGTATCTGGATGATCATGGCCGTGAAAATACCCCCGAAGATGAACCGGAAGTCGGCTTTAGAGCAGCAGTAGGTGTATCTGCATCTCTCGGAATCGGTGGTCTTGTTGAAGCGGGTGTTCGCGGTGGTATCGAAGCGATAATCGAATTTGATTTGAATGACAAAGAAACCGCCTTCGAAAATGATTTGCCGATAGGCGATGGCAAACTTTATGGTTCGGAACTTTTCGAACGCATTGGTCAAGGGCCGGAGTGTTTGTTTGATGTGCATGGTGAGCTAAACGTCTTCCTCGAAGCATTCTTATGGATCGGGATCGATCTTGGATTTAGTGAAATCACTCTCTTTGAAGCAGAAGAACGCTTTATCGATGAAACGATTGTTGAATTTGACTGGGAATGTGTGCTTGATTCTGAAGAAGAATTAGCAAACCTTAGTGGTGGCGTTCTGACAATAGCAGATATCTCCAGTGGTGACCATGGAACAAATCTTAATATCGAAGCAGTTACAATTGATAGTGACTTGACTCTCGAAAGCATGGTCGTAAATGGCCGTATCGATACGGAATATTATACCAGCGGAGAAGAAGTAACCTTGCGCGACATGCTTGCAGGCTGGCGCGATTCTTACCCGGATGAAGAAGTTGTGATTGTTTCAACCGGTCTTCGCATGGAAATATTCCTGGCCAGAGATGTAAATTCTATCGACATCAATGGTAGTAGTAAACTCGACCGTTATACATTCAAACGAATTAATGCAGCCGTGAGTGCGATCACCGGAGATTTGAGAGGCGGCGATGATATCATTACATTTACTGGCGATGATGAAGCTGCATTATTGACAAGCTTGGATATCAACCTGGGTAGCGGCAATGACTATTTTATGATTGATACAAGCATGCTAGCCGCGGCTGCAGATGACAGCTACAGAATTTATGGTGATGCTGGTGATGACCGTTTAAAAACATCGGGCCAAAACTATGTCTATTCTGGATTGACATTCTTTGGCGGAACAGGCGATGATATCTTGATGGGCGGTGCTGGTAGTGATCGCTTATTTGGTGGTATCGGTAATAATGCTGAAAGTGGATTTGATGTAATCTATGGTGGAATTGGCGATGATTATTTAGACGGTGGCGATGAGTACAGCATTTCTCTTTACTTAAATAGAGATGGTGAAAAACGCAATTCAGAAATTTATCAGCCCGATGGTAGTGCCTACGCTTTTTATAATGAGATTGGCTTACCGGTAACAATGACAGTCGATGGGAGTGGTTTATATGTGCTTGATGGCGATACTGGTTTATATCTGAAAGTTGAATCAGGCGGCACACATAGAGCGGATTTAATTGACCTGAATGGTGTGAATATTGTCTTGCGTAATCATCATGGTGACTTCCTTGTTGGTGACGATTCCGATGAAGAAACTTTTGATGGCGATGATGTCATATATGGTGGCTATGGCTTTGATAAGATTTTTGGCAATGGCGGTACGAATGAGTTATACGGAGAAGAGGGCGATGACATTATCGATGCGGGTACAGGCTCGGTAGTTGCTGATGGTGGCGGCGGAGATGACCTCATCCAATGGATATATTCCAATATTCCATATGGCGAAACCCTCGATATATCCGGTGGCGCTGGTGATGATATTCTTGATGTAACTGTCGATCCGAATAATGACAGTGTCGATGTAGTTAGTGTGGAGTATTCGGGTTCTGGAACTGCTGCTACATTCACAATTAATGATGACTCACTAAATCTGGATTTAGTTGAAGAGCTTAAGATCGATCTTGGTAGTTTAGGCGATGAAC
Source organism: Lentisphaeria bacterium (assembly GCA_013215875.1). GTDB lineage: Bacteria > Verrucomicrobiota > Lentisphaeria > JABSQK01 > JABSQK01 > JABSQK01. The sequence goes on along the minus strand of JABSQK010000002.1, from coordinate 12,720 downwards.
TCATCATTGGTGATTTGCTCGATACGACTATTCAAAATGTCGATGTTGTTCTTGGAACTGCAAAAGCAACGATGTGGCAGGTGCAATATGACCAGGAGAAAGACCAGCAGGTTTATTCTTTAAGCTTTACAGCATTTGATGGCGATCCGGATGTACGGACGGCTCAATATTTTTACCGTTATGACATTCAAGATGGCGGCCGCTACCTGTTTAATGAAGATGCAAGTCCCGAGCTGATTTCTGTAGATACTGAATCGGAAATAGACGGTGCTTATGTAGACCAAAGTGTGCAAGAAATTTACCTGGCCGATGGCTTGGATATCGTCACTGTTTATTACGGCTATGATGATGAAGTTGTCGATAACGCGCGGACGGGTTCGAATAGCGTAGAATTAAATTCAAGTATGAGTGCCGCCGAAGTGGAAACAGCTTTGGAAACATCTATAGGGGCAATTGTTGATGTAACAGTTACCGGTAGTGGAACAGCTGCTGAACCTTGGATTGTCACTTTTCACGATGCCACTACAGACGTGGGCAATGTCTATCGACAGTTGGCGACACACTATTATTACCAGAACTTTGTTGGTACACTGATTGAGCGCGATGATGTTCGGGTCTATGATAAGTTCTATCGTGTGCAGGATGATTCTGCTGAGTACTTGTTTAATAATGATGGCAGCGCCAATCTGGTCGATATCTCTGACGATATTGAAGCAGTAAGCAGTCTCGACTTTCAGCTTATTTCATTACCTTCCACTGCCACAGACGGTATCCTTTGGTATGGCAATAATGGTGTGGCTATTGATTCTACAACGACAGCCGGAGAATTGCAATCGCGTCTCTCAAGTCTCTTGTCTTTAACTGCCACGGTCAGTGGATCAGGAACGACGAGTGATCCCTGGTTGATTGATCTTTCAGGAACCAGCCCAACGGAACTATTTGAATTTGTCATGGGTGGATCAGCACTTGCTACAAACCTTGTGATTACCCGCACATCAGATGCAGCGATTGAAGATGCCGCAGCGATATTAAATAGCAGACAATCTTTGGTGATTCCATACAATGCAACAAACATTGATTTTAGCTACAATGGCGCAAACGGCTCAGTTACATTTGACTTGAGCTCTGAAGCAGAGATGGACCGTGTGGCGCAACTGGAAACAGCCTTGAAAAACATCGCCGGAATTGTGGATGTAGAAGTCTTTACCGGCGCTAATTCCAGCGAACCATGGACCGTTGTAATTCTCAGTGCCGATGATGATGGCTTTGGTGAATACTTTGAGTTGGAGTATACAGTAACAAACCAAGTCGGTTCACAGCGTTGGTCAGATAATAGCGGCTCGACATTGGATGGTGAAAGCCAACTCGTCAATGATGTGCAGACTTTCTTTTTGAACGAAACCGATGCACTATTATGGTATGGCCAGGATAGCATCACTATAAATGGCAGTATGACTACGGGGCAATTGCAAACAGCAATTGAACAGTTTGAGAGCATCACAGTAGACAGTGATGTCAGCGTTACCGGTAGCGGTACAGAAGGTACTCCATGGGTAGTGACTTTGACTCTAAAAGAGGGTGGTTTAGGCAACTGGACACAAATGGTCATCGCAGATATCGAAGAGCCATCAACGCTTTTTGATAAAACGGCCACAGTACTTTCAAATTTAAATGGTATACAAGATTTAGTCGCAGCTGAGCCAATAACAATTTTTTATGGTGACTCCGGAGTCGATGTAAATTACACAGGAAGTATAACTGCTGCCGACATAAAGACGGCCCTGGAATCATTGCAGGAGATAAACGAAGTAATAGTCACAGGTTCTGGAACATGGCATATCGTTATCATCGAAGCAGACCTGGTAGATGGTGAATTTGCCGAAATTTCTGGAGAGCGCTATGCGCAAGGGTCTTATATTCAAACAGCTTCCAGTGATGTGGTTCGCCAAGGTTATACGGGCAATGATGGCAGCTTTACTCTAGCACTTGATGAGTGGATGGAGAATATGGAACTTCGATATGCTGGCGATAGTGTTGAAATCGGTTTTGGCATGAGCCGCACTGAATTAAGCAACGCACTCGAATCAATGGACTCAATTAGAGAGGTTTCGATTGCCGGTTCTGGTACAGTGGCTGAGCCATGGATCATCGCTCTAATTGATGCAGATCTTGATGGTGAGAGTCCCTATGCTATGCAACAAATTATCAGCATACAGCTTATGCAGCGCGAACTGAACTTAATTGAGGTGGATGATCTTACATACCAGGCAATTGATCAATCAGACATTGCTGCTGGTACAGTTCTTTACTTTGAGGGATTTGATACAACATTGGCAGCGGGAGACATTGCTAGTCTTGGCGCACTTAAAACAAAAATAGATAATGCCTTTGCCAGTGATGTGACAATCACCCAGGGTGACGGGAATTATTACTTTGACTTTGGTAATTCTAATATTTCAGTATTTTTATTTGATAGTGGTGGCGGCGTAACAGCTGCAGTCGCAGATGTATTAACGAGTGCATATCTGCAATTGCCACAAGGTATTACCGGCGTAACACTGATGTACAATAGCTTGACTGAGCATGTCGATTTTGATCCAGACAAGGAAGCGAATGTTAATGCTGCCGACATTGAAACTGCATTGGATATTTGGTTTAATGGTGCAGATATCTCCGTAACAGGTGGTATTGGCAATGATCCGTTAGTTATTTTCCTGGAAAATTATAATCCATCGCTACCCGTTGTAATTGAATATGAATTTGAAACATTTGATGTGCTTTTTGAATCAACATCTTCTGCAATGCGAGTTGTTGAGCAGATTGGTGACAGTGGTTATGAAGTATTGGTAGACAGCGAAGATGACCATGCTGTATTTGGACTCGATGAGTCAGCGGGTGCCGACCTTTATATTAGTGCATACCGTACCATTGAGCGCAATCTTCCACGCATGATTGAGAAAGACGTATGGGCCGACCTAGATGGTGATGGCTCAGTTGAGAGAACAGGTGAGACAGATTGGTTTGAAGATCCGACCTGGGAAAATGATAAAACTCAAGACAGTGTAACAGTTACCGGTGGAGACCTGGGTGATTATTTCCTCGTCGGCCATCAGTACCTCGATGAAGGTGAAGTCGATGAAGAAGAAAATCCTATCTTATCACGTCAGTCAGATACAGTTCAGGTCAGTCATCAGCGTTTAGTCGATGGTGAAGTCTCTACTGATCCCGAAGAGCGTACAATGTTTATTACCATACATGGTATCGATTTAGTTGGTTTGAACGAATCGATTATTTATGATGTGGTTGCAGTTGATGGTGCCGATGGTGATGACCGAATTATTGCCGGCTACATTCCTAATTCTACAGAAATAGAAGGGTCGCAAATTCTGACTGCCCGAGCGGTTGATAATCTCACATTGATCGGTGGCGCTGGCAATGACAGAATCGTTGGTACAGGCTATGCTGATACAATTATCGGTGGTACTGATAATGATATAATTACCGGTGGTGCAGGTGTAGATACCTTTAGCGATACCAGTGGTTTCGATACATTAATTGAAGCGCGCGCCCTGAACTTTAGTTTGTCGGATACAGATTTACTTGTTGCGGGCGAAGAAGAGGATCCGCTCGATGCCGAGTTGATGGTTTCCATTGAAGAGTTGGAAACGACCATGTCCTTATTTGAAAACTTCCTGCTCTATGGTGGTGCGTCGGCAAATAATTTTGCTATAAACAACTTTACCAAGGGCGGAATTTTTGACGGTACAGAGGGTAGCGATACTTATGTGATGACTTTGAGCGGAGCGATCGTTGGTGCCTCACTCGTAGCAGTAGTCGATAGTGGTACCGGTTCAACAGACAATGATACGATTGAGATCTGGGGCGCAGATGATTCTGCAGATACCATGCATCTCGATGTGGATACCAGCCGCCAAATTATCGAACGCCTCACAACAGCAAACTTTACATTAACCTACGATGGTGCAGAAACCGCAGATATCGTAGATGGTGATGAAGCCGATGATATAGAAGCAAAACTTGAAGCGGCTCTTGCAGGCTTGGATGTAGAAGTCACCGGAACTGGCACAGACGAAGACCCATGGCTGGTTGAATTCCTTTCTGCAAATGCTGAGAATAAAAATGCTGAAGATAAATTCTTTAAGCTCATCAGTTCGGATGAGGGAATTGCCAAAGCAGCTGTTGAGCGTGCGTATGTTGAGCGCGTTAAATCAGATCTCGTGGAAGGCCTATTGGATAGTAAGCCCGTCCTGGATGATTTCTTCGAAAATGCCATAAATGAAATTCAGCTGTTTAATTTATTTGCCGGGCAAAGCGGAACTTTCCAATTGTCATATAATGGAGAGACTACAGCAGAAGTATTTACTCAAACAACTGCATCGACTGACCTTTCGATAGTTGATATTAATGCAAGTGAGATCGAAACAGCACTTGAGAATCTATCAACAATTGGCGATGTAACTGTCACAGGCCTGGGAACAAGCCGAAATCCATGGCGCGTTGAATTGCTCGATGCAGATATCGATAATAAAGAAAACTTCTTTGAATTAGAGACCGAAAATACATCCAATGAACAGTTGGTAAATGGACCGGCGGATATTGCCGATGCTGCAGCCACAACTCGCTTATCTGCATCGCTTTCCAACCCGACAGATTTCCAACGTATCTATTATGATCGCACAGTTGAAAATGTCGAAATCCACGGTGGTGGTGGAAATGATACATTCATTTCAGATGATAGTATGGCGGCAACAAAAGTCTACGGTGATGGCGGCGCAGACAACTTTATTATTGGTCGTGTAATTGCCACAAAATCTGTAGAGATTGATGGCAGATTCATTGAAGTAATTGATGGCCTTGAGGGTGTTACTGCGGGTGTTAGTTACAATGGTGATTTCTATGGTGGCAGTGGTGATGACTACTTTGAAGTGAATCACAATGTAGGTGTATTACGTCTCTTCGGTGAATCCGGCGATGATATGTTCTTCCTCAAAGCACAACTACAAGAAACGGGTGAAGAGGTCGACGGTGGTGATATTATTGCTGGTGCGGGAGACGAAGAAGGAAATATAGAATCAACAGATGACGATGCCTTGATTGATTATGTGCAAAATAATCGTGTTGAAATTTATGGCGGATCCGGTTTTGATACACTGGTCGTAGCCGGTACAGCACTGGACGACGAATTCTATATCTTCACAGACAATGATGACCAACAGTATTTATATGGTGCCGGGCTAAAGCTTGAAAAGATTGTCGATATCGAACGCCTCGCACTGATTACTGGTGCCGGTGCTGACACTGTTTATATTTATGGATTGAGCAAGGACCTTAACCTGTTGATCAATATGGGCTCCGGTGATGACACGGTAATTCTTGGTGGAGAGCAAAAAACATTTGAAGTGAAATATCCCGAATCGAATGCGATTTATACGGTGGAGCAATTGCTTCTAGAAGATGTTGTTGATAGCCAGGACTGGACCTACAACGATGTAATCTTGCAGAAAAAGGCATACAATGCAGATGCCTTTAAAGCATTCTATGAACGCTGGGTTGGTACAGAACTTTTAGATCAATTAAACATCACCAGTAGTGCAACAGATCGATATTGGCGCTTGTTGGAGGCGAACTTTTCCACAGCCCTTAAACTCTTTGCCCAAGGTGTGGAATTTGCTTACGAAAATCCTGTGCATGGTACGTATCTGCAAACCCTGGAATCTCATGGAACTGGTTACTGGGCAGCGCCGCATTACCATACTTGGGGTTCTACTCCGAGGGATTATGCCTATGGCTTGGATGACCTTGAGGATGCATTGCTGGACGCAAACTGGATTGATCAAAACGAAAACGGAAATTACGATATCAATGAAAGTCTTTATGGGTCTTACATTGATCATGGTGAGGCAGACTGGGAACGCAATTTTCCGTCAAACCCAACACCCGTTTTACCCGATACGATTAATCTGGAAACCTTGAAAGCAATTATTCCTGCTGATAATCTTTATGCCAAGAACCGTACTGTAGACAAGGTCCTTTATAATGAATATTTAAGCTGGGTTGTTACGCGCACAAACTGGGGTGACTTCCTGCACGGTGACCAGATACAGGAAAGCTCAAACTATATACAAGGTGCTGAAGAAATCGATACGTCCCCATGGGGCTACGACATGGATCTGTATCTTACAGACATGTATACTGCGGAGCTCAATGTCTCTGGATCACGAATGGCGCATATCCATGGTGAGAGCGATGGCATCCACCCACATGGATACAGTGCTGGTGCTGGTGCTGATATGTTCTGGGACTTGATCTCCATGTTTTATGAAGTGAATGCCGAGCAAAATGAACTGGTAAATTACGAAGTAAACTATAGCGCCCAAACCTATGAAGATGCCGCCGCTTATCGTTTCGATGACTTACCCGAACGCATAGTCGAAAAAATCCTTCCTGAAAATTACGACCTTAATCGTATCAAGGGTGTGATTCGTATTGGTGGTGGTAGTGGCAATGACTCAGTTGAAGTAAATGCGGAGATTGCTGGTGGTGCGTCAATTGTTATTGGCACACAGACAGTGAACCTTGCGGACTATATATTTGATACTGGCCAATTGGACCTGAGCGGAACAGGCATCTCTCACGAAGATGTTCAAAGTGCCTTGTCGCGCGACAATAAGTACCTTGATTTTGGCTTACTCGACCAAATGGAAAATAATGATATTGCCTCACATACGGTAACTATTTCCATCGATGAAGAAGTCGTATCTGAACGCCGCACCCTTGAAGAGGAGCTCGATAATTTAGCGAGTGCCCTTGATGGACTGGCAGCACTTGCAGAACCTGAAGATGTCGAGTACAAACAAGCAGTGACAGATTTCCTTTCTAAAGGTTATGAGTTACTCGGTCTGGAATATTCCAGTACAGCATCGTTCTCACTTGATGCATTGGATGCATTGCAGAACGATTCGATTCTTGCCAATTTAATTCTCGATGGCATCGGTGGAGCCAGTTCTCTGGAAACATCGCTGCTCGACCTGGAAGCTTTTCTTACACTAGTTTCTGTGAAAGAAGGCTTGCAAGTAAACTATGACTTGTCGACGGATTCAGCACTGAAGGTTTATAGCCAAACAGACATCATTGTCAACAATCGTACGACGACCTATAAATATACCCAGGAAATCTGGGACACTGCGACCTATGATGAAGCGCAAACCTGGAATAATAAATCTGGTATATACAGTGGGCGTGAACTTTTCGGCCAAGATTATGCCAGCTTAGATATTGAAGATCTGCGAGACAATGATCTCGACAACGAACGCGGCACACAGGCATTATTGCAAATCGCTTATAATGTGGATGGCATCGAGGGCACAATCGGAGAGCTCGACGGATCCATACTAAATGAAATTGAAGGCGTAAAAGATTATGTCGCCGAGATCGATAATTATAATAAAGCGTACTACACGTATTCGTACTATGGTGTGGATGCCAACGGCGATAAGATGTTGGAATCTGTTGCTGTTCGTCGCTTAAATGATACGGACAATACTGCTGGCCCTGCTGTTGTTGCAGGTAGTTCAGAGCTCGATGGTGGTGTTTATCTAAGTGCCGAAAACTGGACAGATTATCTCAACCAATTAGAAGCTGAAGGTCTTATCGATACTGCAAAAAATAGTGAATTAGCAGTGCTTGAATTCACCGATGAAAATGTCACTAGACTGGTCGTCGAAGGCTTGAGTCAGGTTCTGCGTACAGATATAAAAGCACCAATTATCGACGGATTGATTATTGTCGAAAAAGCCGGTGACCAGGAAGAAGCTGTAATCGATATAAAAGCATTACAGGATACGGCTGGCTTCTATCTGCCATACTATGTCAGTCTGAATAAAATTGTTGATTCAGAGATTACTGTTTTAAGTAGCTATGTAACTGGAAGTACTGACAATTATGAAATCACTCTTGATGCGATTACAGGCGCAAATGAAAATGGTATTTATTTTGCCAGCATTGAAAATGCGGATTACAGCATCAATGAATTTGCCTCACCCACAACTGTAGATGACATAACAATTCTCGATGCATTTGGGCTTGATACAATTACCGTTAGTACAGGCAATGGTGCAGATATTTTTGATATAAATGCAGATGCAGATATATCAAACCTCATTGTCTACAGTGGTGATGGTGCAGACCAGTTTACCATTGAAGAAACTGCAACTACGGCTGAACGTATCGCTGCAAATATTACCATATTCGCAGGAAATGGTGCAGATTCATTCCTTATTGATGTGACTAAAGAAGTAGGCGACATCACGATTACAGCTGGATCTGCGACCAATAATTTAGACTTGACCAATATCGGCACCATTGGCAACTTGACTGCAGACCTTGGTGATGGTACACAGACCATAAACCTAGATTCAAACGACACGATTGGCGATATTGATATTACCGGTGGTAGTGGCGTCGATACCTATAACGTCACCTTAGCAGGATCGATTGGCAATATCGATATTGTTTCTGGCGGTGCGAATGACGTTCTGGATTTGATCAACACGGGAACTGCTGGCTATCTGAATGCAAATATGGGTAATGGCACCAACGACATCGATATCAATTCCTCGAATGTAATTGGCAATATTGATATTGTTACAGGTACAGGTAATGACGATCTGACTTTGATCAACACAGGAACTGTTGGCTATCTGAATGCAAATCTGGGAAGCGGCACCAACGACATCGATATTAATTCCTCTGCAGAAATTGGTAATATTGATATTGTTACAGGAACTGGTAATGATGATTTTACACTGACAAATACCGGTGAGGCTGGCTACCTGAATGTAAGCATGGGTGATGGCATTAACGACATCGTTATTGATTCATCAGATGAAATTGGCAATATTGATATTAGCAGCGGCAGTGGCGTTGATACATATGATCTCACCTTATCAGGAACTGTTGGAACTGTAGATGTCGATAGTGGCGCAGCGAATGACGTACTGACACTTAAGAATAGCGCGACTGCAGGAACAGTTACTATAAATACTGAAGGCGGCAACGATACTCTCAATATTTGGCAATCAAGTTCCGTATTGAATATTAATACCGGCTCAGAAAATGACACGATTAATATAGGAAGTGTTGGCAACAGTTACGATCTGACAGCGATGACTGCAGATATAAATATCATTGGCAACAGCAATACGGATATACTCAATGTAGATGCACGCTACTCGTCTATCGGACTTACTGGTGTCATGTCGCAAGGACAGATTTCAGGTTTTGGAATGAGTGGAAATATCAACTATGATGAAACTGTAGAAACATTGAATTTCTATCTCTCTGAGTATGACGATACAGTCAACATTCATGGTGTTTCGATTATCACAAATCTTTATACATTGAATGGCAATGATACGGTAAATATTCATAACAGCTCATACAAGTTAGATGACATCGGTACAAATGCGTCTGACCTTTTGACGCTTTATCTTGGTAGCGGAACCGATACTGTTAATATTATTGCCGCCGGTGAAATTGGCTTGCAGTCACATGAACTGACAAACACGACCTTCGATAGTAACAGTATGTTATCGACCGTGGTATATGACAATGTTGAAGAATTAAACTTGAGTCTTGGCTATGGCCAGGATACGCTCACCGTTCTAAGCACGCATGCGAATACAACAAATATCAATACCAATGAATCTGCCGATACGGTGAACTTTGGCAATGCAGGCGATACCACAAATATCGATGGTATCGTAAATGTTGATATGGGCAGCTTGCAAGTTCTCAGTAGCGCGGTTCTGGAAATAAATTCTGCTGACCAGGGACTTGCCCTAACAGTTTCAGGTGATGCAAGTGAATTGGATCTCGGCGCGATGGCAGTGTCTATCGGCGACATTTGGAACCTTGAATTGGATGGCACCACGGCATTTATTTATGTGGTTGCCTTAGGCGATACACTGGCACATATTCTGGGCGCCTTTAAAAGTAAAATTAATGGCCAACGCTACAAGGCTTATGTAAAAGAGGATGACTCAATTGAGGTCTATGATAATTATGGTGACATAGCGACAACAAGCACCTATGCCGTAAGCCGAAACAATTCGGGTACGACCATCGATGCGAATGAACTTTGGGAAGTGACCATTGATGGCATTGAATATACCTACATAACGACCGGCAATGAAACCCGTCAGGTCATCGCCGCTAAGCTTCAAAACTTGCTGCGCAATCATCAAGCGCCAGCATACAGCGCCGAACTTGCAGCATCTGGTGATGATGTCGACATACTTTTAATAAAAGGGATCGACACATTAAATGTGGATGATAGCAACAATGGCTATTACTTCGGTGCTGGCGATCTCACGACATATGAAGCTGCAATTGCAGCCAACCAGGATCAATTACAGGCATTGATCGATCTGGTGGTAGACTATGATGAGACCATTACAGATATCAACAATGCTCAGGCCCAGGTCTTTGGAGAAATAGAAACTTTGCAAAGTCAGATTAGTGGTATTCAATCTGAAATAGATATCAGCACAGGTAGTGAATTAACCGATCTCCAAGATGAACTGCAAAGCTTTTATGATGAGCTCTATGCCAATGCAGAAACATTCTACGCAATTTATTATAATGGTACAGATGCTATATATGATCTGCATGCAGCGATTACCCAATCGGGTGCAGCAGATGTGCAGATGACTATGGCTCAGCTCTCGACAATCGCATCTGATGGCAGCTTAACCGTACCAGCGAGTTTCGATGAAACCGATGCAAGTGCTGCTGCGGCAAGTATTGATTTATTGAAAGCAAAAATTGCTTTGATCCGCGCTGAAAATTTGAAAGCGACCAGTTATTACGATGTGGAATCCGATGCCATCATAAATGGTGATGATTCCACACCAGGCTCTCTGGCCTATCAGCAGAAATTAATTGCCGATGACTTTGCGCTCTATGCTGTGGCACGCACCATTGATTATGATGATGCTTCAGACACTCACACAATCACCCATAATTATAATGATAATGGACCAACACAAATCGCCATTAATTATGAAAATGCCAATGCACTCAATTTGACTTATGGCGACGGTATTGATTTTATCACGATTGATGGCTTGTCAGCAGACTATACGACCATTCATGCTGGTGCTAATTATGATACATTTAATATTGATGCTACATCCGGACAAGTTGATGTTTATGGTGGAGAAGATGTTGATACGTTCTTGATAAATGGCGTAAGCCAACTCGACGAAAATGGTGTCGTAACACTTATTGGTGGTGCAGATTCCGGCGATGACTTCACCTTTGTACAAAATCCAGAATCACTTGGCAAGCTCTACATTGTCGGTGGTGGCGAAGGACACGATCCGTCAGACAACTATACAAATAATGGTGTGGGCATTGATTCACTTCAATACCTTGGTAGCGATGATGCAGATGTCAGCGACATTATTCAATTCGATACGGCATATGACCGTGCCTGGGATTATGGCAATGATTTTTCCAATAGCCGTTGGACAGAATACGGGATTCATCAGGATGGATTAATTATTTCTCATACAACGGGTGCCGAAGGTTACGATGTAAATAGTGCCGAAGATGCTGAAGCTCTTTTGGATGTTTCAGTCACATCATTAAACAATGTAAACATGATCGATATTACCGCGCCAATATCAACCGATAACTGGCTCGTTGAAATCAGCGGTAAAGTTGTAGAAAATGATGTATGGACACTCGCAATTAATAATAAAGAATATAGCTATACGGTTCTGGAAGCAGATACAGAGATTGCCGATATCGCGGCTGGTATCCTCGCCGAATTAAATACTGACAGTGGCTTGTTTGATTCTCTCAGTATCAATGAAAATATTATCACCATAGAATCCAGCGATTTGATTCGTGATAATTTCACTTATGATGTGCCCAATGATAAAGGCCTGCAGGTTCTAAATTATAGCACCATCGATGCAATTACTTTCCATGCGCAAGATGGTGATGATAAAATTATCTCCGATGATACAACCATGAAGATTGAGTTTTATGGTGATGATGGCGACGATGAATTCTATATCGGTAGCATCCTTTCCACTGAAACAGTGCTAGTCGAAGGCCGTGAAATTACCGTTGTGATTGAAGTGACCAACGGTGTGAATTATCAAGATACCGCATTTCATGGCGGCAAGGGCGATGATTACTTTGAAGTGACACACAATGCCGCAGATATTCAGCTCTATGGTGATCAGGGCGATGACACCTTCTTTATCAAAGCACTGTTGACATTGAATGACGAAGGCGAAGCACAATTACTCGAGTCTCAACAAGCTAATATTTTCTCTGCTGCTGAAGGTGCAGATCTAGGTATTCCTGAAGTAGACTCTGATACAATCATCTATATGGAAAATGCCAATGTCGATATCGATGGCGGCACAGGATTTGATTCGGTTGCGATTGTCGGTACAGCCTTGAGCGATGTCTTCTTCGTCTATGCCGAGCTAAATGATGAAGGCGAAGTCGTCCAGCGTGTATACGGCGCCGGTCTCAAAATTCGCGAGATGATCAACATCGAACGCTTGACACTTATTACAGGTGCCGGCGATGATACGGTCTATGTAATGAGCACCGACCTTGGCCCAAATAGTGACATGGTGATTAATGCGGGTTCCGGCAGTGATACAATCTATATTG
>JABSQK010000199.1 GCA_013215875.1 Lentisphaeria bacterium | reverse complement strand
TCGTGAACCTACGATTCACCGAGCACTTGGGGCTTAACAGCTTACATGCTCGTGAACCTACGATTCACCGAGCACTTGGGGCTTAACAGCTTACATGCTTATTCGCTTACAGCTCATCAAGCACTTGGGGAATCCCCTATTTAAGGAGCTAAATGCTAGTCGCATTTATCTCTTGGTTCATCATTCACATTAGGGCCCTGGTGTATCTGTGGTATTACAGGCTCATATTTGGAAAGTTATGTATAATGAGTTTATTGTATTATGTACGTTTTCACTTGTAATTCAGTAAATACTTCCTACAATATAGGTAATGAACTAGAAGGAAAAACAACGTGAAAACTATCACTAAATCAATTAAGTTTACGCTCATCGAATTACTCGTTGTAATTGCTATTATAACAATTTTGGCCGCTATGTTACTACCTGTGTTAGGCCGTGCTAAGGAAAAAGCCCGCCGTGTATTATGCGGTGGTAATTTGCACCAAATGGGCATTGCAGCAACTTCGTTTGCGGATGATTTTGAATCACGAGTCCCACATGGTTATCGTCAGGCGAATGGTTATGCATGGGCCGGCTGGTGGCGTTGGGGCTGGGACAATACGGATGGCGGCTGGTGGAACCTTGCCGGCGGTTACACGGATGAATGGCCTTGGCACATGGGACATACGCTGGAGACTTGGGCTGAATATGGTTTCGAACTTGAGATGCTGCGCTGTCCATCGGGCGATGTAAATGGACATCCTTTCTACCAGGGTGGTTGGGATAATGAACAACCCACTCATTATTTATATGTAGGTGGATATGGCGCCCTTAGAGCTCCGCTTACTGATAGCGGTGGCGGCTATACAATACAGGGCGTAAATCTACCTGTTAATACACTCGGTGATAATGATATGTCTTCGAAAGTCCTTTCAGCTGATAATTTTTTCTCAGACTTTTCTTCAAACTGGCAAACGCCGCACCCGTTCGGAGGTATTCAAATATCATCGGGGGTTCCATTAGTACCGGAATTTCAAAATGTACTCTATGGAGATGGACATGTTGAAGGGCTTACAAACGCTTATACAACTACTATGACATCGACCAATGCGAGTTGGAGACTAAACAACGGTTTTAATTTGTTTTGGGGTTGGGAAGGTAACTAGACAAATTGAATGGCCCCATTCAATTATAAGATAAGTAATTCTGCGAAGAGATATAAGCACCCCCCCCTACTGCGTGGAGTAGCGGGATAGAGGTGGTATTATAAATTTATGGGAGAAAAAATCTAACAATGAAACTATTAGCCGTACTGCTGTTTGCATTCGTTGCTCAAGCGAAAGAAAAAAAAGTCACATTTACCTACTTAAACCAAATAATCCAAAAAATGAAGCAGGCTGGTAGTTCCAACCCGAAAGAAGTCGAGACTACCTTTAATAAGTTTCTTAGTTCAGGAGATTTATACTTCGTGAATACACGATGGGGGATTTATGGAATAGAAGGGAATGATCTCATGGTCTCGGATAAAGTAATGACCCTTGGCAAATTTAAATACCTTGTAGTTATAAAAGGAACAGTTGAAGGAACTCTGAAAATAAGAAATCTGAAATACAAAAACATATTAAGATCCAAAGACTATTCGAAAAGCGGTGGAACCGTTGTAAGGCTGAAAGGTCAAATCGACACAATTTCAATAAAAAGGGGAATAAGCTGGCGCAAAAACGGGGAAACTTATAGGCGCCGCACACAATCGTCCGGGAAATATTCTCTCAATACAATCCTTATCACTCTTAAGGATGCATCCAGCCCGGACTATAAAATAAATTCGCCTGGCGGTCGTAAATAAGCCAGGTATAATGAGAACTCTTATTCCTTCCATAGCTTGACCCTTTGACCTTTCTTACAAATTAGATTAGATTAATATATGGAAGATGAAGAACAGAGCGGGCTGATGGTAGGTCTGGCGACTAAGTTGCATGCAGCACTCTATAACTGTATGTACCACTGGAAACAAACAATCGCTTGGCTGCTTCTTGGTTTGGTATTACTAATTCCCCTGACATATTTTAGGATTATCAGCTTTTCATATCCTGTATTTGTCAATAATCAGCCGCTCAAGAAACCAGTAAAAGTAACAAATGTGAATGGCACTCAGTTGATACTCGGGGATGGACGAAGCTTAAATTTTGAAGATATTTATTTCCCTATTCAACCGGGTGATTTTGTTGAGCTCGAGGCTCAGGAAGATGGCACACTTTATGTATATACTTCAGAAAGAAGACGTTATTGTAGCAGGGCCTTTGGGAATCCAACAGTTCGCATTCCGTTATTCAAAAAAGAATATAAACAAAACAGAAAATCAGTTGCTGCTTATGCCTGGATCAATGATGAGGAAAGCGCTGAGAATTCTGAATAGTGGATGAGAACGAGACTATGGGTCCAATGACTTGGCTGGCGGATAAATTGCATGCCGGCGTTTTATATAGGCTGGTGAGAAGAGACTTATCCACGAATTTCACGAATTAGGCGAATTAGGCGAGCAGTGAGCCAGCGAACAAAGAGCCCGAGCAGTCGGGGAGACGAAGTCGTTCAATTAAACTAAAGCAAAGAAATATTTACCTATTAATCTTTACCTTCGAGCTCTTTTATTTTTTTCTTGAGGCTTTTGATCGTCGTTTCACGTTTAACTATTTCGGCACTTGCATCCATTAGCCTTCTTTGTTTTTTTGCCAGCTGACTCTTAATACCTTTGCTATAACTTTTCAGATTTTCTATTTGTTTTCCCATGTTTTCTTTTATCTCTTTTTTCTGGGATTCTACCCTATTCAGCCCTCTATTGAACTTTTTGATTGCCGCTTTTTTTCCGGCGAGTATATCATCTGTCTTAACTTTATAACGCTTTTCAATACCAAGTA
>JABSQK010000198.1 GCA_013215875.1 Lentisphaeria bacterium | reverse complement strand
TATATAAAAAGGCCTCTATCATTCGATAGAGGCCTTTTTTGTTTTATCTGTGGATTAATTCGTTGACTAATTCCGGGATCTTATCAGTAGCATTTCCTTTAATATGAATTAGGTTTTTAAACTTGACACTGGATAGTTCATTCGGATCTATTATGTACTTCTCACACTTATCTGTGCAGGCGTATATTAAGTTTGCAGCTGGATATACATTTAATGATGTTCCAATAACTATTAGAACGTTGGCGTTCATGATGAGTTCTTCTGCGTCTTCTAACCGGGGTACTGCTTCACCAAACCAAACTACATGAGGTCTTAATTGATGACCGTCAGGAGCTAAATCTCCAAGTTGTATTTTGGATGTATTTAAAACATATTGTTTGTCTGGATCATTAACGCTTTGCGCTTTTAGTATCTCTCCATGTAAATGAATAATTTTATTTGAACCAGCCTTTTCATGCAAATCGTCAATGTTTTGAGTTATGATATGTACATCATAATGGTTTTCCAATTCGACAAGTGCATAATGCGCTGCATTTGGTTTTGCCTCTAAAACAAGAGACCTTCTTTTGTTATAAAAATCTAAAACAAGCTCGGGGTCTTTCTCCCAGGCTTCGGGAGTGGCAACGTCATTTATGTCATACTCATCCCAAAGCCCACCTTTGTCTCTAAAGGTGCCCAGTCCACTTTCTGCGCTTATACCAGCACCGCTTAAGATGACTATTTTACTTGTTTTGTTTTTCACTTAAAATAAATTAATTGAGAAGTTAAATTTAATGAAATTATTTATTCATAAGGAATCGTCTATATTTTTTTATCTTTACCCGCTTAATTTAATAGATAATTATCATGGCTAAAATCCGAAAACAAGATGCGCTAGACTACCATTCAAGTGGACGTCCAGGTAAAATTGAAGTGAAGCCTACTAAACCTTATAGTTCACAAAGAGATTTATCACTTGCCTACTCTCCGGGTGTAGCAGATCCCTGTATGGAAATTGCTGCAAATAAAGCTGATGTGTACAAGTATACATCTAAAGGTAACTTGGTAGCAGTTATTTCAAATGGGACGGCAGTTTTAGGGCTAGGAAATATTGGCCCTGAAGCTTCAAAACCTGTTATGGAAGGTAAAGGCCTATTGTTTAAGATATTTGCAGACATAGATGTTTTTGATATTGAAATCGATGCGAGTGATCCAGAATTATTTATAGCAACGGTAAAGGCAATCGCCCCTACTTTTGGTGGGATTAACCTTGAAGATATTAAAGCTCCTGAAGCTTTTGAGATAGAAAGAAGATTAAAAGAGGAGCTGGATATACCAATTATGCATGATGATCAACATGGTACGGCTATTATTTCTAGCGCAGCTTTGATCAATGCATTAGAACTGGCAGATAAAAAGATTGATAAAGTAAAAATTGTTGTTGTAGGAGCTGGAGCAGCAGCCTTTTCTTGTGCGAAATTATATTTGTCTCTTGGTGCTAAGAAGACGAATATATTTATGTACGATAGTAAAGGTCTCCTAACTAAGCGACGAAAAGGAATTGATGCACATAAAGAGTTTTTTGCTTGCCATGAGGAGGATATAAGCCTTGAAGAATCGATGAAAACAGCGGATGTTTTTCTAGGATT
>JABSQK010000197.1 GCA_013215875.1 Lentisphaeria bacterium | reverse complement strand
AGGATTGCTTTGTTGATCTCTTTTATGAGGTCTGGCCCATGGTAGATAAAACCAGAATAGATCTGCAGAAGGCTGGCGCCGGCCTTGAGTTTCTCTATGGCATCTGCCGCACTGTGAATACCACCTACCCCAATGATAACAAAGTCGCCATTGGATTTGTCATGAATGTAGCGAATCACTTCCGTAGCGCGATTTGTTAAGGGCTTGCCGGAAAGGCCACCGGCACCAATGCTTTCGACCATCTTGGGGTCTGCTGATAAACCGTCACGCGAGATGGTGGTATTGGTGGCGATAATTCCTGTAAGTTTTGTCTCGCGAATAATCTCGACAATATCATCGAGCTGTGAATCGGTGAGATCCGGAGCAATTTTAAGAAAGAGCGGTTTGTCCGCTTTTTCCTGATTGAGTTTTTGCAGGTGACTGAGAAGTTTGGTCAATGGTTCCTTATCCTGAAGTTCGCGCAAGTTCGGGGTATTTGGCGAGCTGACATTTACGACAAAATAATCGACATAATCGTAAAGTGCATGGAAGGTTTTTTCATAGTCGCTAATCGATTCTTCATTTGGAGTGACTTTATTTTTGCCGATGTTGCCACCAACTAGCACTGTGCTTTTGCGGCTTTTTAGTCGCTCGACGGCAATGGTCATGCCATCGTTATTGAAACCCATACGATTGATTACCGCTTCATCGGGAATAATTCTAAAGAGGCGTGGTTTATCATTACCGGCTTGTGCGACCGGGGTGATGGTACCAATTTCGATAAAACCAAAGCCCATTGCAGCAAACTGGTCGATGCGTTTGGCATTTTTATCGAGCCCGGCGGCAAGACCTACAGGGTTTCGAAAGGTCAAGCCAGCAATCTTCCTTTCCAGTCGAGGGTCCTGAAAATTGAATAAAAAGCTAAGCATGCATTTCATCCCTGGTATACCCATTAGGAAAAATACTGCATTATGGATTGTTTCCGCCTTAAAGAGAAATAATATAGGGCGTATAAATAGTCTGTACAATTGTGACTCCTTTGTCATGGTAATAGTACGATTGTTTCATTTGAAAACAAGCAAATAAGAACTTTTAAGCATATGAATAAAACACTCAGTATTTGGGCAGTATTATTAGGATTTTTCATTGATTTCATCGGAACTGAAGTCTTTTTTACAGTGCTGTATAGCTTGGCCCATCTTTCAGGTGCAGATGTAAAAACCTTATACTACAATCCCTTATATCAAATTTATGCCTTCTGCATGGGTATGGGCTTTGTCTCATTGGGCGGATTATGCGCCGCTGCTCGGGCAAAATTCAATCCAATACTACACGGCTGTATGGTTGGACTCTTCTCTGAACTGTACTTTTTATCCCAAATCATGAATAAAGGGATTGGGGATAGTAAGCTAATCGTCATTTGTCTGGGATTGTTGCTCAGTATTCCAATGGGTGCACTGGGCGGTTTTATCTATAAAAAGCTTCAAAGAACATGATACTTTGATTAATTTCCATATAAAATTTGAACTGTGAATTAGCACAGTATATTAAATTTTAGAATTTTAAGGATAGCAATGGTAAAAACATATCAATGGGATTTCCCACTTAAGCGCACGCATACGGGTGTATTACTCGGTAACGGTGTCTATGGCGCAATGGTCTGGGGCGAAGGAAACTGCCTGAACATCACAGTGGACCGTGCTGATTATTGGGACCACCGGGGTGGACTCCCCTGGAAAGAGGGCATGTCCTACGATGTCATAAAAAGCTACCTCTATGAGGACAAGCACGATGAGCTGCATGAAATTTTTGCGGCAATTGATCCAAAACCCGGCGAACCTAGAAACCCATCCGTTCTACCCATTGGACGATTTGAGCTCGAATTTTCAGATGCTGTACTTTCGCATGCAAAACTAAATCTGCAAAAAAGCCTGCTGACGGTCTATTTTGAAGATAAGCAGCAATCGGTCGATATCAGTATCGATATGCATGCGCCGGTGATTGCGGTGAAACATTCGGATTCGCTTACACTTAAAGAACTGCGCCGGGTGACCGCCTGGAACTATGTGAAAGACTATCTCGCCTCCATTTCCTTTAAACCGCCCCAGCCGCTCGACCAGGATAAACTCTATGGCTGGGTACAAAGCCGGCCGGTGGATCCCAGCATGTGCACTGCCGCACTGCGTAATGGCAATGAAGTATTTATCAGTACGACCTATGGTAAAGACAATGAAAAAGCTTTGGATCATTGTGAATCCCTGTTAAATAAAGTAGCGGACAAGGGCTATGATGAGCTAATTAAGCGCACACAGAAATGGTTCCGTGCCTATTGGAAAAGCTGCGGAAAAGTTGAGCTGGAAAATGAGCGTTTACAATTCATCTACGAATACGGCATGTACAAGTTTGCGGGGCTGACTGCATTTCAGGATGAAGAAGAACTCTGGAGCCCGGGTGATAAATCATCTGCCGGTGTCGCAGCGACATTACAAGGGCCATGGATTGAAGAATACCAGATGCCGCCCTGGGGCAGTGATTATCATTTCAATATCAATGTGCAAATGTGTTACTGGCCTTGCTGGCACGGCAATAAGGTGGAACACCTCAAACCGCTTTTCAGAATGGTACAATCCTGGCAGGAACAACTCAAACACAATGCAAAAATATTCCTCGGTATCGACGATGGCTATATGCTAAATCATTCTGTGAGCGATGAGGGTGTGTGCATTGGTGGTTTCTGGACAGGCTCCATCGACCATGGCTGCACCTCCTGGGTCGCGGCCATGATGTACCGCTATTATCTCTATACCGTGGATAAAAACTTTTTGCGCACAACCGCCTATCCGTTTATGAAGGCAACGATGCGCGTATATGAAGAAATGATGGAAAAGGATGAAACTGGCAAGTGGTCATTGCCTGTGAGTGTCTCTCCAGAGTACCGTGGCAATGCGCCAAATGCCTGGGGACGCAATGCAAGTTTCCAGCTCGCCTGTATACACCGTCTGCTTGAAGACCTAATCGATGCCTCAGCAATCGTCGGCGATGAGCCCGACCCGCTTTGGTTGGAGATTCAGGACGAACTCGATAAGGCCTGTATTGATGAGTATAATGGCAAAAAGCAGATCATGCTATGGGAAGGTACAGGGCTCGAAGAAAGCCACCGCCACCATTCCCACCTTGCAGCGATTAGCCCGTTTGATATTTTTGATCCGGAAACAGAAAGCCCTGAGATGAAAGAAGTGCTGGCAAACAGCATGGATCATTGGGTCTATCAGGGAAGTGGTTTGTGGTCCGGCTGGTGTGTGCCCTGGGCCGCAATGTTATGGACACGATTCAACGATGGCGATGCCTCACAGCTCCTGCTCGAAAGCTGGCAACGCGTATTTACAAATGAAGGGCAAGGTACATTGCATGATGCAAACTGCTCTGGCTTAACTTTACTTGGCCGAAGTATGAGCAAACAAATTACCGGCGATAATTTTTCAGAGGGTGAAAACAAAGAAGTCATGCAGATTGAAGCAGGACTCGGTGCCTGTGCGGCCGTGCAGGAAATGCTCATGCATACTCGTCGAGGTGTAACTTATGTAATGCCGGCAATTCCGAAAAAGTGGAAAACTGCGGAATTCAGCAACTTCCTTACAGAAGGGGCATTTTTAATTGGCGCCAAGCGTGATAATTACGAACTGCAATCGATTAGTGTTGAATCTCCCAAAGGTGGAGTCTTACGCATCGCCAATCCCTGGAATAAAACAGTTTCTGTCATTCGTGACAAAGCCACCGAAAGCATTCAAGGACAAGTCCTGAAGATCAATACTGCGAAGAACGACAAGTTTACGATTGTTCCTGAGGGGTAAGAGAGGTTCAAGGGGCAAGGTTCAAGGGGCAAGGGTAAAAAAACTAATGATTGCCAATAATGCCAATCCGCAGTAACTGCTCGTAGACAGGTTCATGGAGCTACTTCGAAAATAAAACAATTGGCAACTGCTTTTATACTGGGAAAACTTCACTACGGCAGAATTTACGGTCCAGGTTCAGGACATGGGTAACAGTTTAGGTTCAGGACATAGGTAACACTTCTATGTATAATCAGACCAGTCAATAAGGAGACTGGTCATGACCTGGAGTGAAACAAATATAATGGATCAACGAGTGGAATTTGTGT
>JABSQK010000196.1 GCA_013215875.1 Lentisphaeria bacterium | reverse complement strand
GCATTGGTATTTGAATCATCGCCACCAATGATGACGATGGCATTTACACCGAGGGTATCACAATTGATTTTTACCTTGTCGAAGTCCGGTTCTGTTTCCAGCTTGGTGCGACCGGAGCGAATCATATCAAAGCCGCCTGTATTGCGATATTCGTCGATAATTTCCGTGGTCAATTCCATGTATTCATTATCGATCAAGCCGCTTGGGCCGCCAAGAAATCCATAGAGCTTGTTATCAGGATTTAAGGCTTTTAGTCCATCGAAGATCCCAGCAATTACATTGTGGCCACCGGGTGCCTGGCCGCCGGATAATATCACCCCGACATTGACGACCTGGTGTGTTTCATTGGCACCGGCCTGAAATGTTATGATGGGCAATCCGCAGGTATTTGGAAAAAGTTCCTGGATTTTATCCGTATCGAATTCGGGCAGGGTAATTTCCCCGTCTACCACAGTAACGTTCATTCCATTTTCTGCAAAAACCGGTGGAAGTTTCGGTACGTACGCCCGACGTACTTCCTGCAATATACTTTCTGACATTTATTTCCCTTCTACTTTCTATCGCCTAACTCATGGCCAAGCAATTTATTAATTTTTTCTGTGCTATCGAGCAGCTTCGTTACAGAGCCATCACGGTTGAAGGTATAGATAAACATTCCAACAAAGCGTGTGACATCGACTGATACGAACCACTCTTTTTCAGCTAATTCTTTAGGTATGTGAGAGGCATTTGTACCAAATACACGGTCGAATTTTCCTTCTGCATAAGCCTTGTCAAACTCCTCATAACCATTGCTATAGAGCGCATAGGTCACGGTCATATAAATACGTTTTGCACCCAATGACTTGAGCTCATCACAAACTTCGAGCATACTGCCACCGGAAGCAATCATATCATCCACAACCAGACAGTTTTTACCTTCAATTTCCGCACCCAAAAATTTGTGTTCGATGACCGGATTTTTGCCTTTTACCAGACGGGTCAAATCGCGTAGTTTATAAAAACCGGACAGGTGAACCTGAAAATGGTTGGCAAGGTAACGGGCCCGTTCCATACCGCCAAGGTCAGGTGAACAGACCACGAGTTCCTCCGGGCTTATCTCGAATAAACCCTTCATCTCAGTCAAAAATGCCAATATCAACTGGTAGGTCGCGTGCAAATTTTCCAGCCCATGCATTGGAATCGCATTCATCACATGTGAGTTATGGGCATCGATCGTCATAATGGTATCTACACCCAGGTTCACAAGTTCTTGAAGCGCCATTGCACAATCCAACGATTCGCGACCATGCATCTTATGCTGCCTGCTGGCGTAGAGTAAAGGCATTACCACGGTGGTTCGTTGTGCCATATTTTTAGCTGCACCGAGCAAGCGCTTTAGATCCATATAATGCTCGTCCGGCGTCATCGACATATCACCTGTGTGATGCTTATAGGTTGTACCAAAATTGCCCACATCGCATATTATGTATAAATCCGTCCCGCGGATCGTATCAATGATTACGCCTTTCCCTTCACCATTCTGAAATCGGTCATTGCTCGACCTGCGAATAAATGTTTTTGGGGCGGGTTCGCCATTTTCTTTGTACAGTTCTTTGAGCTTTCCATCGACTATTTTAGCCAAATCCTTGCCACCTGGAGTCGCTAAAATCGCTATTGGAAAGTGACGTACATTCGATTGTGAGTGCATCATATCGATCTGCCTGCTTTTATATATTAAAAATAATTAGATAATACCGCTGACCGCAACGGCATGATAGTATAGATTGAAGAGAAAAATCTTCAATGATAAGAAAAAAATATTCAAAATTCCTGCCTTGCTCATCTACCCTCAAAATCGTCTATAGGGCCAAATTAATTTACAAAAAAGGTATTTGAATTAAAAATTAGAGCCCCTAATTTAAGCTCGAAGATAAGGCCTTTAGAAAAAAAGTCATAAGGAGAGTCAGCATGTTAAGTACCTTTTATTATGCCCCCAACATTCCAGAAGAAGTGAAGGTGATGCTTGAAGATAAGGAATCGCTTTGCGAAGAGGTTATCTTTGAGAAATCGACCATGAGCTGGACCGTGGAAAGCGACCATGTCGGCCGCCGAACCTTTGTCATAACCAAACATGGACTCAGTGAATTCTGCCTCGCAAAATTCTCCGGTCTCGAAATTGAAGGGCTTTCGGAAGAGGATTTCAAAACCCGCATCATGCGCCGCGAAGCGGAATCACAAAAAATTCAGCTCTACCTCTGCGAAAAAATAGACGAATGGCAAAGCCGCTTAAATTACCTATTTGAACTTATCGAACAATGGACCCCAGATGATTACGAATTTGAAAAACTAAGTATCATGCAAATTGAAGAATCCATTATGGTCGAACACCAGATTCCCCCGCGTGATCTACCCATGGTCACGGTGGTGCGAAATACCAAGAAAATTTCCTTTGTGCCCAGCGCCTTGTGGACAATCGGAGCCGATGGCCGGGTGAATGTAAACTACAAGAAAAAGCAGTATGTCCTGCTTGATCGCCGCCGCAGCGAACGTGCCCCAAATGACTGGCACATTATCTGTGGACGCAACAACGACAAAATTTTAAAGTTCACCCACGATGTTTATCAAAAATTTCTAGGAGGCCGGCTATGAACGATTTAACACGAATTCATGCTGCCTATATCGACAGCGATAACTACTTTTCATCAAGAGAGTCAAATGCAAAAAGCGACCAGGTACGAAACGAATGGGCGATCAAGCGTATGCACAACGATACCGCATACTTTACATTGCTCTTCTCGCAATTTGAACACTTTGTCGACCAGCTCTGCGAACAACTCGTCAGTCAGAAAAAATCCCTCGACCGTTGGGGCGACCGTCGTTCCTGGCAGTTGATCGATTCGAAAACTGTCGATAAACTCGATTTCAATCAGAAGATCATTCTGCTGATGGATAAAGAACACGAGCTCTACCGTGTTGTCAGTGGCTATTCCCATGTGAAAACACGTATTGATCATGGCGACATTTCTAACTCCATCTCTGTTACGGCAGTGAAAGACGATTTATACGAAGCCTGTAAGGTTTTGAAAAAATACGTCAAGGCAAAATAGACGATGTCAGTAGCCCCTTTAACCATTGGTGTTTGCAGTTGGTCTATGCAGGTAAAAAGCATTACCGAATTAGAAAGTCTCTGTGATAGAACCGGCATTCATGCTGTACAAATTGCCTGTGGCGATCCACATCATGCATCGTGGACTGATGACGATATGGAAAGCGCTGCCAAAGCGGCGAACTTTACACTGCTCAGTACAATGATTGGATTCCCCGGCGAAGATTACACAACGCCACTCACCATTAAACAAACGGGTGGATTCGGTGACCCGGCACGCAATGAAGAACGCTTGGAGATATTTAAGTGGGCGGTGCAGCGAACTGCGAACCTCGGCTTAGACCAGATCACCAGTCACGGTGGATTCATTCCCGAAATCGGCGAAGATGGTCGTTCTGCATTTCTCGACACTCTGGGAATGGCTGCTGCTATCGCTGCAGAAAAGGGCGTCACATTATGTCTGGAAACAGGCCAGGAAAGTGCCGAGCTTCTAAAAGCCACTTTAGACGAACTCAAACTCGACAATCTGAAAGTGAATTTCGATCCTGCCAATATGCTTATGTATGATATGGGCGACCCTATTAAGGCCGTGGCAATTTTGGCCGAGCATATTTCCAGTGTGCATTGCAAAGATGCCAATGCTCCCACTACCCCTGGAGACTGGGGCGAGGAAGTCCCTCTCGGTGAAGGCCAGGTGAATATTAAGCAGTTTATCCAAGCCCTTATCAAAGAAGGCTATACAGGCCCTCTGGTAATTGAGCGCGAAGTGGGTAACCAGGAAGAACGCATCGAAAGCATCATCACTGGAAAAGCACAGATCGAACTTGCCCTGGCTAACTGATCCAAAAGTCACACCCCAACGTCAAGTTCATTCCAACTAAAAACACCAATTGTAATTCAATATTCCAAGGATAGCTTAGGCTCATGAAAAATCATATCTATATCGGCCTGGTTAAAGATAATGCCCTGGTTCATTTATCTGTAGGCGATGACGGAAATTTGTCACTGGTAAAAACCTATGCTCATGAAAGCGGGGTACCATCAGTTAAAGCCCTGCCCAATAAACAAACACTCTATTTATCAACCGGTACCGATAATGGTGCAGTTGTAGATGCCTTTCGTATCGATCCTGAAACGGGTGAATTACTTGAGAAAACAAGTTCGCATGACATAGCCGGAACCTTTTGCTATCTCACAACTGATCCGTCTGAAAACTTTTTATTGGGTGCTGCCTATGGGACTGGCGACATTGTGGTGATGTCTCTAAGCGAAACCGGTGAAATTACCGGCGAGGCAAGTTTGTGTAATGAAAATCACGTTTCCGCCCATTCAATCATCGTCAGCCCGGATAATCAACATGCTTATGTTCCCTTTGTAAAAGATGTCAATAAATTATTCCAATATCATTTTGATCCAGATACGGGCGCAATGAGTCCTCAAGATCCCGCAGAAATTCCCCAGCTGGAAAATGTTGGTCCACGGCACCCGGGCCTGCATCCGACAAAACCATTTCTTTATTATACCAATGAGCAGCACATGGGACTTTCAGTTTACGAAATTGTTGATGGATCCCTAAACTTTCACGGATTAGTCAAAGGAGTGACCCATGAAGACCTTGGTGTTGAACCTGACCGTAATATGAGTGCTTCAGATCTGGTGATAACGCCCGATGGCAAATTTCTTTTTTCTGGAATACGGGATAGTGGCGATGGCGGTGTGTTCCATGATTTTATTTTAAGTTATGAGATTGGTGATGATGGGATGCCAGTACAAATCGCCCAGCTCCCCTGCAAAGAAGTGCCCTGGAAATTTACCCTGATGCCAAGTGGCAAGGAGCTACTAGCTGTTTATTATAATTCAGATCTATTGGATCGTTTTGAAATTAATGATGATGGCACATTAACCCTGGTACAATCCCTGACTATTGGTTTGGGAGCGATGGATGTAACGGTTTATTAAGCAGTTACCAAAGAAACCATTTAGCTAAGCACACTAAATTCCAAAATCTCTCTCAAAAGTTCATCTTAAGATGCTCTCGAGATAGTAAATGAGCGGTTTTGGTTTAAGGTGCCTAAGTTTTTAGCATTTTCATGAAACTTCTGTAAGTCTTTGGCGTCATATTTGAGGCAGGAGTTTAGTTTAATTTTTGAGTATTTAAGGAGGCCCTGTGGTAAAAATAGGAAGTTATGTAGACGAGCTGTATATCATTGCTGAAGAAATGGCAAGTGATTTCACTCTGTTTCCAGATATTAAGGGTTTTTCGTATAGCAGTCATCTCGACGGATTGTTAACAGACAAGCAGATAGACCGTGAAGTACGGGCTTTAAGCAAGCTCAATGTGGATGATTATGTCGAACGCACCGTATTTCCAAGTGAAGAGAAAAACCGTCCTGGCGTAAAAGCCATTCTGGATGTACTTCCTATAACAATTATAAGCGAAGTGGATGACGGCCCGCTGTACTCTTGCGAAGTGGAAATACCATTTGAGCTGGGTAAAATCCGGCGGATTGCTTTTATTGCTCAGAACCGCGAAACCAGCAATGGTGTATGGCTGCCGGAACATCACCAGAAAGCCGCCCAACTGGCACGTAAATATGCTGACTTTGGTATACCTATTGTCACACTCATTGATACCCCCGGTGCCGATGCCGGCGAATTAGCAAATATGGCCAATCAGGCCCATTCAATTTCCAAGCTCATTGCCGAATTTGCCCAGATTGATATTCCTACACTGGGTATCATTATTGGTAATGGTTATTCCGGAGGAGCGATTCCACTGGCAACCACGAACATATTATTGAGTCTAAAAGACGGAGTATTTAATACCATCCAACCCCGTGGCCTGGCCAGCATCGCGCGAAAATATGATTTATCCTGGCAGGAATGTGCCAAGTATGTGGGTGTCTCATCTTACGAACTTTGCAAACAAGGCTATATCGATGGTATCATTAATTATACACCGGATGACAATCTCAAGGTGGATAATCTTTATCTCGCTATTGTTACTGGAATAAAAGCGATTGAAGATGCAGCATGCAAATTTGCGGCGCAAAATAATTATATTTTCGAGCATTATCAGCGTAGTATTCATCGTTATTTGAGTCCGTCTGCAAATCTCAATAAGCTGCAGGATAAATCCGACCTGTCACTATCACAGAGTCCGACCAATGTTGCCAATGTCTTTGGCCTGACTTATCGCTACATGCGCTACCTGGGCATACGCAAACGCATCAGCTTTACAACCATCGAACGCTATGGCCGTCTGACCGATGTGGAATTTCCCAAAGGCGATCTCAGTGAACGCACCGCGAAAGAGCATAAGGAAACCTTTGAGCTGTGGATCAGCAATGCCATGGATGTAAAATACGACGATGTCCTGCGCCGATCCTGGATAAAATATATCGATAAGCTTGGCGCCATAGGCATTGGTAAACGCAGCCGCGTCGGACAATTTTTTCTTGGCGATCCCAAAACAGAATATGGTAAGGCCTTGCGGCAGCTCAGTCTGGAATTTGGCTTCACTCTCTATAACCTCTGGAAAGATAGCGCTCAAAATAACCTGCTATCGCTTATCGGGCATCTACTCGATGACTCAAATGAGGCTCCTGAAGATCTCAGCAACCCAACCATTCTCGATGTTGTAATGCAAGATGAGATCCGCTATCGCTTTGCTCAGGAATGCCAGAACCTCTTACTCTTCGACCTGATCTACAACAACATTATCGCCAACCTGAAAGACATCGCAGTAGAAGCAAAAAATGATAATATTGTGAGCAAGCGTTCGATCAAACAGTTACTGGAATCCTCACTGGAGGCAGCCGTACAGGAGCTTACGAAAAAACAACCGGACAATGAGATCATCATCACGGATACAGCTGAGCTGATGGAGCAATTCCAGGAATGGTTGCGCTTTTTTGTCAAACAACCCAAGCGCCAACGCATTCTCAAAGCCACTGAACAATGGAAAAAGATTGCCTTCCCGCGTGTTTCAGAACCACTCTTTGCGATCATTACGTATCTCTTTGAACATCTGATTCCGAGCTATCTGGCGAGTGAAAGAGGCAAGACTAATTACGATAGTAAAATTGACCTGCGCGATATTGGCATAAAAGATTTCTGGAATCGACTCAACATTGCTTATCATGATTTATTAATTCACGATACCCTGCTCACCTTAAAGAAAAAGCGCTTGACCACTACCTCGGCAATCATTGATAAATTTTTTGTCGACTTTGAAGAACTCAATGGCAGTCTTATGAGTTGCGACCCGGTGCATTTTCCAGGCTTTCGTATTTCCATCGAACAAGCCCTGAAAAATGGTATTGCCCCCTGTGGTACAATCACTGGAATCGCGACATATAAAAAAGGTAAAAGCACCCATGAAGTCGGCTTGCTGGTTTCCAATCTGGACTTCCAGGCAGGTGCATTTGATATGGCAAGCGGTGAAAAATTTTGTAAACTTCTGGTGGAATGTGCCAAGCATCGTTTGCCGGTGATCTGCTTTATATCATCTGGCGGTATGCAGACCAAGGAAGGGGCCGGTGCACTTTATTCCATGGCGATTGTTAACGACCGTATAACGCGCTTTATTCGCGACAACGACCTACCGATCATTATCTTTGGTTTTGGTGACTGTACTGGTGGCGCACAAGCAAGTATGGTAACCCATCCAATGGTGCAGACCTATTATTTCTCTGGTACCAACATGCCGTTTGCCGGACAAATCGTCGTTCCCTCCTATCTGCCAAACTATTC
>JABSQK010000195.1 GCA_013215875.1 Lentisphaeria bacterium | reverse complement strand
CTGATGCCCCGGGATGCAATCCTCACGACCCATAATTTGACCGTTCGCGGCGAAACAGATGACTATGATGATGTCATTCTGGACGGGCAAATGGAATTTGACGATAGCAACCTGAACTTTCGTACACACATTGGTGCGCCAGCCTTAATTAAGATTACCCATGCCTCACATGTGACCATTGCCAACCTGACGATCGCCAATAATTCCAAATACGGTATTTTGTTTTTTGGTGACGGGCGCGTCAATAATCTTAACATTTATAATCTTAAGTTTCATAATAACTGGGCCCGTGGACTGAAAGGAACAAATGCCTGTGCCATTGATGACCAACGAACGGAACTGGCAGATTATGATATTAAATCCGTGGATCATATTAACTATGGGCGCCCACACAATGGGCAGGTCCGATACTGTTTGTTTACGGCAGACACCCCAAAGCGAAATGATCAGGATGGTTATGATGGTGATTATATCGCCGGCATGGACCTGATGTTTCTCTCTGACTGGACCATTGCTGATAATACGTTTATCGGAATTCGCGGCAAGAATGGTGGCGGGCGAGGGGCCATATTCATCTGGCATGATTCAGAAAACGTCAGGGTTGAAAACAACCATTTTCATCATTGTGACCGGGCTATTTCCTTGGGAAATCCTGTCGCCAAAGAGCGCGGTTATTACCATATCCAGGACAGTGTTGTTGATCAGAATACTATTATTGGCGGCGCCAATTTCGCTATCGAAGTGGATTACGGTAAAAATATTGAAATCACCGCCAACAAAATCAGCTCTGAGATACGCACAGATTATCCAGCCATAAGCGTGCGCGATATCAGCGATTCTGCTCTGGTAAAAAATAATACTATCAAGAGCAATGGCAATGAAGCGATCAGCTGTGATGAAAATGTTACCCTAGAAGAAAACCATTTGGCAGAAGTTTTAAGAATTTTATAATACAAAAAAATGAAACAAACAAGGAACAAAGAAAAATGAAAAAGAGAGTGCTGATTTTAGTTAGTTCACTGATGATATTTTCTGGACAGGCAGACGAAAAAGCCCTGGCCAAACTACATAAATCTTTTGGTGGTCCAGTGACCATCATCCCAAAACCAGAGAAAGCACCGGTTATTGATGGTAAGCTTGACGATGCAGCATGGAAACTAGCTACGCCGCTGGAACTAAAATACCTAACTGGCCTTTTAGAAAAGCCATCACAAAAAACCATCGGACGCATCCTGGCCGATGAAAAAAATCTTTATATCTCATTTGATTGCGCGGAAAATGATGCAAAACGCATGATCATCGGCGGCAAAAAAAGAGATGGAAAAATCTGGCAGGGTGACAGCGTAGAAATTTTTCTCGATCCCGGGCATAAGGAAAAACGCTATGACTATTATCATATCCTGATTAATCCCAAGGGACTCTTTAGCGACATTTACAAAAAGAAGAAATCTTGGAATGGAAAAATTACAGTTAAGACCGTTATTGAAGCGAATCGCTGGACTGTTGAGTGCGTCATTCCTATGGCCGATCTGGGACTGGGAAAAGGGATACCTAAAGTATGGGGAATTAACTTGAATCGTCACCGTCCGGAACTTGGTGCCGTACACCCAGCGGGCGGGGGTATCAGCATGGGGGTACAGCCAAAAATTAAAAATCCGGAATTATACCGCGAAGGCGAGGATACCGCCTGGTCGCCAACCCTTTCTTACTCAAACCATATCGTCCAACGTTTCGGACACGCACAATTTGCCGTCGCTACCATCCCGGTAAAAGCGCCAAAAAAAGTTTTTGATCTGGTCCTGCGTTTGGATTTTGAGGATGGAAAAATCGGCCCCTTTACCAATGCGGTAATCAGTGAGAAAAATTTTCGCGGTAAAGGAAAATCGATTCAACCGGAAGAAGGGGTCATGCATTTGAATCTTCCCCTGAAAGATCTGGATGATATGACACTGATTTATTGTCTGAAATTATCCAAGAATGAACGTCTTTACTATTATGGCAGGGCGCCGGATGATATGCAGTGTGAGGCAGATCGCCATGAAATTTTCATGACGCCAGCAGTAGCGTCTAAACGAAAATTTCCTGATATGGCAACCTATCATACGCATGCCAGCCAGATGGCCTGGAAACCCGAAGGACGATTACGGGCCTGCAAAGGACCCTGGAAAATGATGAGTGGTCATTTTTCAGAACCCAGCATCGGTTCCGTTATGTATCCTGGAACAGACTGGGTCATTGTCCGCACCCAGGTCGGCCAGTTCAGACGCCAGGTGCAACAAAACGTGGTACCCATGGAACAGAATTATCCTCGGGGTTTAACGTTTAATAGTAAAAGTAAATTCGTATTGGATAATGTGATTTTATTTCGTGGTGTTGATCAGGAAGCGCCAAGCGCAGTCACAGGCATTACAAAAAAGATCGCTGGCGATACGATCGAGCTGTCCTGGACAGAATCAAAAGATAACACCCTGGTTTACTATTATGAAATCCGTTCAGGGAAAACAGTCGTCGCTCAAAGCAGAGGCCTGACTGTAAAAATTCCGAAAGCCAAAGCGAAAGATCTGAGCATTGTGGCTTATGACCTTTACAACAATCAATCTAAACCCGTAGCAATAAAATAAATTTATGAAATATAAATATTTTTACCGACTGGCAATAAACCATGAGAATGTGACTTAATGAAATTTATCTTATTCCTATTTATATTTAACGGGTCACTGTTGTGCGCTCAAAAGCGCGGCGAATTGAAAGCCGCCCATAGTAATAAGGCCCTCGCTCTAGACTTGAGCGATGCAGCCTGGAGAGCCATTCCAAAAATGCCCCTGGGCAAAATTACGGAAGAAGGACAGCATGAGCCTAAGGCCTGGGCTAAAATTATTTTTGGGCCCAAACATATTTACGTAGCTGTCTTCTGTTTTGAATCCGGTAAGATAATTGGCAAGGCAGATACCACATCAAATACCGTTTGGAAAGAAGACTCAATCGAACTTTTTCTGAGACCTGATCCGGACAAAGCTTATTACCAGTTTAGCAGCAATGCCTATGGTGTCCTATATGATGCGAAAACCAAAGATGGGAGCTGGAAAAGCAAGGCTGTAGTCAAAGCCAAGATTGATAAAGATAAAAGTTGGTCTGTGGTTTTTAAGGTTCCCTACAAGGATATTAATTGTTATGTGGGCAAGAACCAGAACTGGTCGGTAAATATTAATCGTAACCGCCAAAAGAGGCAAAATATAAAACTCCTTGAATATAGCTGGGCTATTATGAAATCGAATAATTTCCATTCTCCGATGGATTTTGGGATGATCTCTGGGATCACTATAAAAGCTCACAAAGATGGGGCGACGCGGATACGCAAGGTTTCAGTCGCAGCTCCAAAGCTTTACGATAAAGGAACAATTGTTGGTGGCGTTACGGTTTATCATAAGGAATTCTTCGAGAAAGGTCCCGGCAAGTGGAAAATGTCCGGTGATGCAGTAATCACTCAGGATAAGGGTGTTGTTGGCAAAGGTCTAAAGGTTCAATGCAAAGGAAAGTGGTCCGGGACTCAGCTTCCCCTCGCAATCGATGGATCAAAGGATTTGAAGTTGGCATTTCATGCCTACAGCAAAGGTATGAGCGCTGCTTCAGTTAATATTTTTGACAGTATAAAGAAAGACAATACCAGTAGTTATGGTCCGAGAAATATAACCGAAAATAAATGGACCCCGATTCTTTATCATATTGAGCGCTTCCACTACAACTCGGTTACAAAAGGGTACATCGCTAATAATACCTCATTCAAGGGCCTCCGTTTTTTCAGTGAATCAAAACAGGACCCAGGGCGATTCCTTTATCTGGACAACGTGGTAATCTACAGAGGCACGGACCGGGCCGCGCCCACACAGGTGACAGAATTGAAAGCCAGGGCTACCCAAAAGGGCATCGCTCTCACTTGGGACCCCGCCAAAGACAACGTGGCAATTCAGCTCTATGTGGTTTCTAGGGCTGAGGGGAAAGGTGAGTTTGTTAAGGTTACTGAGACCGTCTCACCCAGATTTCTCGATCAGTCAGTTAATCCAGGTCCTTACCGGTATAGAGTTTTTGCAGTTGATTTTGAAGAAAATTTTGGTACTTGGTCCAAATCAATAAACGTTAGCTCTAGATCCAAAGCGCTTAAAAGAAGAGTCAATTCTGCTGAAAAGAACCGGGGCATTTATGCGAAGCACGTAAAACAAATACACAATCGGGGCAAAGGAAAAGTCAAAAAAGGCTGGCTCACCTTGTTTGGTGATTCACTAACCGGGGCCACGAGTTACCCCAATGAAACCCTGGCAGCCACCGGCATGAAAATCCAGGCCTTCGGTTATCCTTCTATGAAAACTAGTTTTGGAAAGAATAAAATAACCGAGATTTTAAAGACCAATAACCCTGAAATTATCTGTGTATTATATGGAACCAACAACAGTAAAAAAGATAAGGCCCTGGCCCCGGCCATGGCGGATATGTCAGCCATTATCAAAGCCTGCGAAGCAAACGGTACCGTGGTCATTATCGCTACCATTCCCCCTCGAGGATTTCAAGATCCGAAATCTACTGGCGAAAATAATTTTAATGATAAGCTTAAGGAATTAGCTACCCGCCTCAAAGTACCAGTGGCTGATATTTTTGAAGATATTCAGACTTTTGGCCCTGATCAGCGCGGAAAATTTATCAGTAAAGATGGGGTGCATTGGACAGCTACAGGTATGGATATTGCCGGTCGCTCCTGGGGGAAAGCTCTGCGGCAGGTGCGCTTTGTACTGAGAGATCAACCCTGATTATGCAAAAAATAAGTGAATCTTAAATGCACCGGATAATTCTGATTTTATTAATGAGCAGCGTGGTAAATGGAAAAGAGATGAAAACAAACAAATATTTTTTATGGAATAAGGCAATTGCCAAAAATTTAAAGGTGATTCGAAACGAGGCTGGCAGCCATGTGCGCCCTAAAAGTATCCTCAGCGCCGGTGACAGTATTAGTTATTCTGATTGTTTTATCTGGCACCTGCGCACACGGTTGAAACAACCCGGGATGCTTTCGTCTGAAGGCTATGTCTATTATCCCAAACAATGGTGCGCCTTGGGTGGCCAGCAATCCGATTGGGGAAAACGCAAAATCAAGCAGGCCATAAAAAAAGGGAAACCAGAATTAATTACCATTCTGTTCGGAACCAATGACTTGCGCCATGGGAAAAAAGATTCGGAGAAATTTGCCGCTAATATTCGCTACATTATTGATACTGCGATTAAAGGTGGTGCCATACCCATTTTAATCACCATTCCCCCAGCAGAGAATATGAATACTAAGACCTTTCAGGCGTTTAATCAGAAGATACGCAGTTTTTCTGTTAAGTTGAAATTGCCCTTGATTGATTTCGAAAAAATATTTAAAGACTTCGGTAATTGGCAGGCCCTGACCTTTGATGGGGTTCACCCAAATAGCAAGAAAGATGGCAGTGGGGGTTATGACCATTTTAACCGAATCTTTTTCGACCTTTATAAATTAATTGAAAAAGACGTTTTTAATCGTGAAATAAAAAAGCCAAAGCGAGTCTTGCTGAAGGAAACAAAAAAAGGTGATTCTGTGATTAAGGAATATGGGGTCAATAAAAACAGCAAAACGACTATTTGGGTTACCTGTAAAAATAAGAAAGTTGTTCATGAATCCTATGACAGCGACCTCGATGGCAAGATAGATCTTATCTGGACATACAAAAACGGTAAAATTATTTCCGGAGAAGAAGATCTCGACCGGGATGGCAAACTCGAAACGAAATTTACTATTAAAAATGCTTGGAAAAACGAAACTTAAATTAACTAAAGGAAAAGGACTAACATGAAACACATATATGCACTCTTATTTTTTGCCTTGACGGCATCGACTTTTGCTCAGTCGGTAAAATTAAATGCAACCGCTGATATCTGGTTATCCGATGCAAATAATCAGGAGCGGGCTTCCAGTAGCGGATTGCTGGATCGGATGAAAATAAAAACCATACAGGAAATGGGTGCTATTCGTTTCGATGTGGGTCCAGCCAAGGGGAAAACGGTAAAAAAAGCGACCTTATTTTTACACCTTGCAGGTAAAGATAAGCTGCGGCATATCCGCGTCAGCACCATTTCTCAGACCTGGGTAGAGGGAAAAACGAAGAAGGGTTATGGCAAAGCCGATGGTGCCACCTATTGGCACGCGGATCATAATAGTAATAAGCGATGGTCCCATGAAAGCTCTGAATTTGCCGATGTAATCATGGGTTCAGGATTCTCTATTACCCATTATGATGATTTGAAGCGCGAGAAGGGCGGTTGGATTTCTGTCAGCCTAACGCCAGAATTAATCTATGCATTAGTCGCTGGAAAATCCGATGGCCTGGCTATTATGGAAGGTGGTACAATACTCTACTTTAATAATTTCATTCATACAGTTCAATCCAGAAAATTCGCTCCTTATATAATGGTGGAACTTGGAAAAGCTTTGACTAAAGCGCCTGCCAAACCAAGCGTAACTGCAAAACCTGATACGAAAATGGCTGCCGTGAAAACGGGTGCAATCAAGGTGACGATTAAAACTGCAGCTGATACGTTTTGCTGGAAAGTAAAACTCAACGGCAAAGATGTGCCCATGTGGCAGGTACCCTTTCCTCATGCTGTTCAGGCCTCTGGTAAGGAGCAGGAGCATATTGAGACAGGCCGGGGCGTACAAAAGGGCCCCGTATCTTTTTATCTGAATGGCTTAAAACCAAATGCAAGTTATAAACTTGAGGTCACCGCCATAGGGCGGGGCGGTCTAGCGTCAAAACCAGTGAAACTTACGTGCAAAGCCTCACCCATTCCTGGCAAGCCTGTTACGCTGGGCAAGATTTCAAAACCCAAGGGAAAAGCTGGCTTGCTGGCCCTGGGTAAAGATGCCAAGCTTTGGGTTGTTCCCGGCCTGGTGAAAATTGATCCCCTGACATCCCAGGTGATGAACAAGGACATGCCGGCAAAAGGAAATGCCAACAGCGTATGGAATGGAAAAACCATTGGTCTGCATGGAGCGAAAGGTGAAACGCTCTCCTTTCAATTGGTTATCGAACGGAACAATGAAAATACAGCCCTTGGGCAAATTACAATTATCCCACAGGGGTTGAAAGGCGCGGGTGAGATTGGCGTGAAAAATATCGCTCTTTTCAAAAACTGGATTAGCAAAAACAAATCGGGAAAGTGGCAGCCAGCTTATCAAATCCCAATTGAAAATAATACAGCTCTAACGATTCCAGATGCCAAACGTAAGTTGGCCAAACAGATGAACCAGACGGTTTATGTGGACCTTCATATACCAAAGACTGCCAAGGCCGGTGTATACAAGGGCAGCATTCAAGTAAAGGCTGGTGATGCGAGTGTATCATTGCCAATAAAAATAAATGTCCATAATTTCACCTTGCCTGATACATTGAGTTTCTGGGTGGAACTGAATACTTACAATGTTCCAAAAGAACTGCTTGCCTTCCATCAACTCACCCATCAGAATCGCCTGGTGTTTAACCCTTGGGTACCCCGACCAAAATTATCTGGTAAAGGAGAGGGTCGGAAAGTCGATTGGAAACGATATGATAAACAGGTTGGTTCTATCCTGTCCGGGGCCGCATTTAAAAATAATCACCGTGCGGGTATTCCCACCCCATGTATGTATCTGCCATTTGCAGATAGCTGGCCTACGCCTTTGAGTCCTGATAATTATGCCTACAAAGGCAACTGGGTTAAACGCGGTGGAAAAAAGCAAGACCTGGTAAATCATACCTTGACCTCTCCTTACATTGGTAAGGCACTCAGTAAAGAGTATAAAGATGCCTTCTTGTCTGTACAAAAACAGTTCGTCGAACACTTCAAAACCAAGGGCTGGAACAAAACAGAAATGCAATGTTTTTATGGCGGCAAAAAAACGCATCGTATCGAATGGGGAGCCAACATGTGGTGGACCACTGATGAACCTTACCATTGGGATGATTGGCTGGGCCTGCAGTTTTTCTGCAACCTCTGGACG
>JABSQK010000194.1 GCA_013215875.1 Lentisphaeria bacterium | reverse complement strand
TGATTCCTGGAGTGGGAAATGGGGCCAAGGAGATTAAACGCCCAATCGTTCCCAGTACCAAAAAACCATTGTGCTCACTGAGCTGCTGGCCGGGTGATGGCTGGTTTAAGGAACGCCCTGCATCCGTCCGTCTCTTATTTAAGAACCGACCTGATGAACTTCAAATCGTTATGAAAGATTCAGGTAGTTGGGTAAAACCTGTTGCGCGGCCGGAATGGGCAGACTTTCAACCATGGACTTATGATGACATACCCGTCATGTGGAATGGCTGGGAACGTAAATTGATTCCATTTGAAGTGACTAAGCAGAACAATGTTGAAATGAAAATCAATAATGCCAACGGCTTCAGGAAGTTTGCTGTTGGGTTTCAAAAAGATGGCAAGAAATTGCTTCAACGCTATCATGGAAAATATATGAGTATTAATTCACCACTTCCTCGGCTTGATGAGGTGAAAGACATGACCTTAGAATGGAAAGATAAAAGGAAACACCCCTATTTATTTTTAAATAAAAATGCATTTGTAAAGGCAGCACAATACGATCAAGCCGCTTATAAAAGTGCAACTAA
Organism: Lentisphaeria bacterium; assembly: GCA_013215875.1. Taxonomy (GTDB): domain Bacteria; phylum Verrucomicrobiota; class Lentisphaeria; order JABSQK01; family JABSQK01; genus JABSQK01. The sequence goes on along the minus strand of JABSQK010000194.1, from coordinate 3,558 downwards.
TGTGACATACCTCCTCAAGGCACTCGATTCATTGGGGCATTTTGATTTAATGCGGGAACCCAAACATATCGTTTTTCTTTATGACATGAATATAGACTCACCGCGATTAACTAAAGAGCAACGTGCAATAGCAAAAGCACAGATGGCATACCTTGGATATTTACTGGAGAATCCAATGCATTGGTCGTTTGAGCGTGGAATGAATTCCGGAAATCCGAACATGGTTGTATCCCGTATCCTCAGTTTATCAATGATTGGTTGCAATATGCCAGGAAGTATTCAAGGACAAAAATGGATCGAATACGGTCGTAGCTGGATGCAATACTGGCTTGATAATGTGGTTGATGATCAGGGGTACTGGTTGGAAAGCAGTCATTATGCTCGAGTTACCTGGAGCTATTTTATTCTGTACTCCATTATGTCTCGCAATTCCGGGAATCACGATTTTTTTAAAAATAAACGATTCAGAGCCATGTGTGATTTTTATACCAAGACCAATTCCCCCCCAGATCCATTGCGCCGTACACAATCACCACTCCTTTCAAAAGGTCAAAGTTCTGCAGCCCGTGTCGATGTTCCTTATGGGAGAGGTGTGCGAGGAGATGCATATGATTATGCTGGATTATTAGCAAAAGCGACGGCGAAATCAGATCCGGAATTTTCTGCACGCATGCAGTGGTGCTGGAAAGAAAGCGGCTATGCTGAGTTTTTCAGAAAGAAATCTGCCGGCGTCTCATCTTTATACCTGGATCATCATCTACCAATGAATACTCCGGATTGGAAATCTGAAAAACTGAATAAACTCGGATACCTCTTACGTTCAAACGTCGGCCAGAAAGACGAAAACTTCTTAATGTTGGTTTCAAAATATTACCGTAATGCAGATGGCGAGTTCTGGCCTTCCAATACAGGTGGAATCATGAAATGGTATGCAGGTGGAGTGCCAATGGGAACCGCATTCACCCGGCTGTATGGGCATTCTCATGTCTTACTAGAAAACCGAGTCATGCTTGCTTGCAATTGGGATCCCAAATCAATGAAACCATATTCCAGCGGATATGTGTCTGAGTCCAAGCATAATGGATTTTCCACCCTTGATCAACAAGACTTTGTTGACGTGGACATTCTCGTTCCAGAAATTAAAGAGCATCCCATACGCATAGATCCAAAAGCACCCGCATTTCCAAAGCGCAAGACAGTAAACAAAGTACCTTTAAACTGGAAGCGCCAGATCCTGTTGGTCAAAGGTGATCAGAACTACATGGTCATGCGTGATACTGTCCGCAGCAAATCTCCGACTCAATGGCACTTCTGGAGTTTATCCGAGCAAATCGCTCCACATGGAGATGTTCAAAATCGAAAGGCGTTTATGAAAACAATACCGGGCAGAAAAAATGTGGATGCCTATGAAATAAAAGGTGATCGATTTACTGCCGTCGGGCAATTTGGTGTCGACCTCGAATACTACGTGGCAAGCCCAAGTAATACCCCGCGTTATACTCTGCGTTATGGTCGTCGAGAATCTGCATATGGCATTCACGCCTATCATGAATACCAGGATCTCATGCACCTTCAGCTTGATGGTGATGGCGTGTATTTTGTATGTATGTTTCCGAATAAGGCAGGGCAAAAAGCACCCACGTTTACAACACACGGCAAAGGGAACATCATCCGAATCAAAGGTGAATTCGGAACCGACTATTGTTTCATTGCTGAAAAATCCACCCGTGCAAAAGCCGATGATGCCGCATTCAGCGGAATATGCGGTTCTGTTCAGGATAGACACAACAGTCTAACATTGAACTTGTCCAGCCCAGGGAGCGTGTCATACAAAGGGTACCATATTGAAGCGCCATTTGCCGTTACAATGATTATTACACCAACACACATCCTGCTTAAAACAAGTACCGATGATAGCGACGGAGAAATTAAAGTTTCAGCAGCGGCAACAGCATCGCTCGCCTATAAAAATGGCAAAAAAGTGATCATGACCAAAAAATTACTTGGCTCAAAAATCTTTACCATATCGAAAAAAGCAGGATATAGAGAAATACGTCTAGAACGCAATAATTGACCCCCGTGATTCGTATTCCTTTTATTATTCGGTGCTTATAGATAATTAAATTCTCTTTTTGTAACTTTGACTATCCAGCGGATGTTACAAACCCCCTGACCCCGTTACTGATAGGAATGGAACGGCTGCGCCTCGACCTATGGTCGTCTTTACGCCTGACGTCGCTGCTCGTAATTTCTGATATGATAAAGCTTTAGAATTTATCGCAGTATAGATTTTAGACATAATAATAAAGCGACTATTTTATTCACCGATTTTCATACTGAATCGGGGCGATTTCCCAAATATTATGATAGCAATGAAACATATCTAAAGAACCCATAAATTAATTTTCTGTTAACTTCATTAGACAATTAAAAACCCGATCGCTTATTCACATGAATCAGATTCATGTGAATATATACGGTCACCCCCTTAGGGCCACGAGTGTGTTAAGCGTTTCTTCTGCGATGAAACCAAATTCGTCTTTTACTAATTCTGCTTCAAATACAGATGCATATCGTGTATCCTCCGATTCGTAATAAGAAGTATCTACCGCATCACCATACCAGTCACGGAGCAATTCTGCTGTAGGAAGCAAAGCGCTTATTGACGATGCTACTGCATTCATTATTCGAACACCGGGTAATGGCTCTGCATCTATTGCCAGGCGAATGACCTCAATTGCATCTTCGATCTGCATTAATGTAATTGAACCCAATGCCCATTCACTTCTTTTATGCTCCCCTGTCACCATGTTTATAAAATCATCTCTGCTGATAATTGCCGCAAGCCGCAAATTAATAACATCTATCATTGGGTTTTGACGATGATAATATTTTGTCATTTCCTCCATTAAAAATTTAGAAACGCCGTAACCATGTTCATCCAGACATGGATGCTCATCAGCTATTGGAAATGTTAATGGGATAAACTCCGGATCTTCAAAACCGCATACAGCTGTTGAACTCGCCATTACAAATTTTTTGCAGCCCTTATCAATAAGGTAACGCATCAAACGGCGTGTGCCTTCTACATTCACAGTAATGCCATCACCTTCATCACAACCACCTGTAACTGCAGCCAGGTGAACAACCGCATCAATTGAAACATTATCTAACTGTTCTAAATCTGAGTGGCTGGCAAAATCTCCCTGCACAAAAGTGACAGCATCCACAGCAGGATCATGTCTGCTTAATCCAATGAGTTCATAATTATCTTTTAATGATTCAAGCAATGCCTTTCCAATAAAACCACTCGCACCTGTAACCAATACACAAGTCATCATTCATCTCCTTTTGCTTGCCAATTGATCACAATTCCAGTAATTCCTTTTTCACCAGCATTGATTCGGGAATACATATCGGGTGCATCAGTATACGAAATTCTGTGAGATATAAATTTTTCCCACTTTAATGCACCCATAGCCATATTCTTAACCACTGCTCTGCGACACGGCTGCAATCCATCGTCACAAGGAAAGTGCATCTGTAATTTTTTACCAT
>JABSQK010000193.1 GCA_013215875.1 Lentisphaeria bacterium | reverse complement strand
GAAGATGTATTTGCCACAGCGGGTTTAATAAATGATTACAAAGATGGCCATTTAGATCTTAAGGTAAAGGTGAACTTCACATCGTGCCCTGAAAGCAATTATTCGATCGAGGCACAAGTATATAAAAATAATGTAGCAATTCTTAAGGAGCCATTGAAGACCGAAGTGGATTTTTCATACTCGATGGATAATTATGAAGTTTCCCTTTCTACTGATCTCAAAAAAGTTGGTGCCTGGTCTGCAGAATCGCCCAATCTTTATACACTTGTGGTCTGCTTAAAAGATCCAAAAGGTAAAGTGGTCGAATACAGCTCCTGCCGCATCGGTTTCCGCAATGTAGTCATAAAAAATCGTCAATTGCTCATCAATGGTGAAGCCGTATTAATCAAGGGTGTGAACCGCCATGATCATGACGAGTTTACCGGTAAAACAATTAGCCGTGAAACCATGCTAAAGGATATCTTGCTGCTTAAGCAATTCAATTTCAATGCGGTACGCACCGCGCATTACCCAAATGATCCGTTGTGGTATGATCTATGTGATGAATACGGAATCTACCTGGTGGATGAAGCAAATATTGAAGCGCATGATAATTACGATAGTATCTGCCGGGATCATCGCTGGGCAAACGCATTTTTCGAACGCGGAATAAACATGGTGATTCGCGATAAGAATCATCCCTCAGTCATCTTTTGGTCACAAGGTAATGAAACTGGGTATGGGGAAAACCACGACCGCATTAGTGACTGGATTCGCGACTATGATCCAAGCCGTCCCCTGTTTATGGAAGGGCCCATTAAGAAGCGCTGGGATCAAGGCGAGAATGATCTTAGCCGGGCTGTGTCAAACCGTTCCACGGATGTAATCGCACCGATGTATACCAGTATACCGGAAGTTATTGAATGGACAAAAAAGACTAAAGATAATCGCCCGTTTATTCTCTGCGAATACAATCATGCAATGGGGAACAGTAATGGTTGCTTAAAAGAATATTTTGATGTATTTGAAAATTGCCATGGTGCGCAAGGTGGATTCATCTGGGATTGGGTCGATCAGGGTTTGGCAAAGTATGATGAGAATGGAACAAAGTACTGGGCCTATGGTGGCGACTATGGCGACCAGCCGCACGATGGGGACTTCTGTTGCAATGGCATGATTTGGCCAGACCGCACACCACATCCGGCAATGTATGAATTCAAAAAACTTGCCCAGCCACTAGCCATTGAATCCAAAAATCCGGCGACTGGCAAATTTACAATCCACAACAAACATAACTTCACTAATTTGAACTACATCAATATTGCTTGGAAATTATCCATCGATGGGATAGTAAAAGAAAAAGGCCAGTTTGGAAAACTAAATATTGCTGCGCAAGAATCTGCAGAGGTACAGATCAGCTATAAACAGAAGTTGGAAGGCGATGCGGTATTAATGTTCACCTTCTACACAAACAGCGAGCTCAGCTGGGCTAAAAGAGGCCATGTGATTGGCTGGGAACAATTTGTTTTAGCACGCACCAAAGAAATACCCAGGAAGGCGCAAGCGATCTTAACCCGTGCAAAAACAAGTGAGCTGATTCTCAATGAATCAAAAACTGCCTATAGCATCCGCAATGAAAACTTAAAACTATCAGTTGGCAAATCTGATGGACAGATCAAAAAGCTCGAGTGGAAAAATGAATCGATTATAAAGGAAGGCCCTGCTCTGCAAATCAATCGTGGCTGGACAGATAACGATGGCGTAAAAACAAAAGGCAATGATGTTTTTTCAAATCCGTGGGTAATCTTATCGCAGTGGCATGAAGCTGACCTGCTCGGTATGAAAGAAACACTGACTAAGTTGTCTGTGAAGAAATCCGGCAATACAATTGTAATTAAAAATGACTTCAGCTATACCTGTACAAAAAAGCGGGTGATCAAAACGTCGCATACGATCACGATAAATGAAAATGGTACACTCGATTTTGCCCATCGTATAGATATCGATAAACGGCTTCCAGATCTGCCGCGCCTCGGAGTTCGTCTCTTCGTTGACAGTGCATTTGAAGCACTCAACTGGTATGGACGCGGGCCAGAAGAAAACTACCCGGATCGCAATACTGCCGCACTAGGTCTATATAAATCGACTGTGACGGATCAATATGTGCCCTACATTGTGCCACAAGAATGCGGTCTAAAAACGGATACACGATACATACAACTACAATCAGACAGCGGCAGAAAAATGACTGTATTTGCAGAAAAGGAATTTTCATTCAGCGCACTACATCATAGTGCTGAAGACTTCATTGCAACTTATCATACTCACGAGCTAAAGCCGCAGAACAATGTAATACTCAGCATCGACCACCTACACCGCGGACTCGGTACAGGTAGTTGCGGACCAGACACTCTAGATAAATACAAAATATTCCCAGGCAAATACAGCTTTAAATATAGCATAGCATTCGAATAGGGAAGAAGAGTCTTTTGTCCTCCCGGACAGGGCTTAGGGAATGATTCCCTAAGAACCCCAGTTTTACCTGAAGCTTAACTCAGCAGTTTGATAATTGGGGATCTTTAAGGTGGACTCCTCTTACATGCTTGTTCGCTTACAGCTCACCAAGCACTTCTGGCTTTCACCGTCGGAGACAAGAATTTACCCTGTCCGGGAGGACAAGTACTTAGCTATAATGCTTACTTACTATTTTCAGTAATTCTTCGTGGGTGCCTGGGCAGGCGGCGACTAGAATGCGGTCGTTAAAGATATCGTATGGATTGCCTTTTTCGTTTGTGAGAATAGCGCCTGTTTCATGCATCAGTACGACTGCAGCTGCAACATCGTAACATTGTAATTCACTCTCCCAAAAGCCCTGAAAGAATCCCGCGGCGACATAGGATAAATCCAGTGCGGCGGAGCCCAAGCGGCGGAGCCCACGACTTGCTTTCAAGATATCGCCAGCACAATGAAAAAATGTTTCATGTAGATCTGGTGAACGATAGGGAAATCCCGTACCGATGAGTGATGTCGAGAGTTCGCGTATTTCGAGTTGATTAAGCGGCTCGTCATTTAGGAAAGCACCCTGCCCTTTTATGGCAGAAAAACAATCCCCCCCATAGGGTTTATAAACAACCCCGGCAATGGGTTGACCATGCTCGGCTAACGCCACAGAGATACTAAACTGCTCCAAGCCTGAAATATAATTTGTTGTACCATCGATGGGGTCGACTATCCATGTAAGATCCTGATTGCCATGCTTGCCTGTTTCCTCACCATAAAATCCGGCTTCAGGGAGTATCTCTTTTAAGCCCGCCTGCAGTTTTTCTTCCGATTCGATATCGACAAAAGAGACAAATTCCTTGCGGGCCTTTTCATCCACCACCTGAATATTTCGAAAGTGTTCGAGTTGGAATTGGGCGACAGTTTCAAGGAGCGACTTTACATCATTGATTAAATCTTTATTCACTGTCTAAATGATCCCAGCCTTTATTGGGAATCGGTTTTGATTGTGAATCGAGGATCTTCGACTCACCAGCATAGCATCTTTTAGTGCCGAGCTGGAGCTTGAAGATGCTTACATGCTCGTAAGCTTTCAGCTTACCAAGCACTTGGGGCTCAGCGATCCCAGATACTTTGCCAATACAGCTCAGGGCGCAATCTTTAAATGGCCAATTGGCTTCGAGATCTTGGGCTTTATCTTCATTGACAGTAAAGAGTATTTCGTAATCTTCGCCATCGTAATAGGCATTTTCGAGTTGGTAGTCTTTTGTGATGGGCACTTTGCTTTCATCCAGTTGAATGCCGACTTGTGATGCATCAGCGATGCGAGTGAGATCGCGAATGAGTCCATCGCTAATATCGATCATACATTGGCTATAGTCGATGAGCCAATGCCCTTGCTCGAGTCGTGGTTGAAATGTAAGATGTTTGCCAGTATCAAATGAACCACCCAAGCTACCCGTAAGATAAACGAGTTGCCCTGCTTTGGCATTGCTGCGCTTCGCTGGAGGACCGGACATTTCCCCCAAAACAGTGAGTGATGCTTGTTCGACTGTAGACGATGCGGTATCGCCACCAATAATATGCATTCCGTAGTCTGAAGCGGTAGAAATAATTGCTGCAGTCATTTTTTCTGCACGGTCGATATCGTTTACACAAAGTGTGAGTAATGCAAAGCGTGGTTTGGCAGGCATGACAGCCAGGTCGCTGATGTTGCGATTGACGAGTTTTCTGCCTACGAGCTCGGGATCTGTATCAACGAAATAGTGTTTACCAGCGATAACCTGGTCGACCGCAATGGCCATGTCTTGTTTGCCAATTTTGACAATGGCACAATCATCACCGGGGCCGAGAAGCAGGTCGTCCGAAGCCTTGGGCAATTTCGCGCAGAGATTTTTTATAAATTGGTCTTCATCCATCATCGTATGCCGTTTCGAAATCGGCCAGTTTATTTTGCCAGCTTGCCAGTCGAACGACGCCTATATAGAAACATTCCTTATCACCAAACTCACATAAGCCGCCGGGACGACTGCTTTCGCAAGGGCCTTCCTCTAGCCCTTTTGGGCAATTGGCGGCGCAGTTTAGCATGGTTTTATCCAGGGCCCAATCGGTTTTGCCTTTCAAGTCGCAGAGTATGCGCTTTAACAATGGGTTGGATTTCTTTTTATCCAAACCGAGTTGCTGGGCCAGCATGTATTTCAATTTTTCGGCGTTCTTAGGAATTTCGAATTCATTATTTGATATAGGCGTTTTTCCGGCATCGTAGTCGAGGCAATCAGGATCGAGCAGATTTTTGTATACGTAATATGAATCGGTTGCCGGCGGATGGTTCATTCTGCCATTCATATCTTTCCAGGCTTCAACCCATTCGGCATAATCTTTGAACTCTGTAAGCATATCCATACTGCGGTCGATGACAGACTTTGCCGTATCGAGTCGGTCAATGCCGGCGAGTTGCACACCGCTATAACCCATTAATCTGCATCCGGCAACCTGCATGGCAACGCTGTCGATTTGCATATTGTAGAGCGCATGTTCTTCATTTTCCAAACGCTGTATCTGTGCGGCACCTTCGCGGGACATAGTGATGCCTGGAAACTTGTTTTGGATTATTTTGGAACTATCCCCTTCATGCAGAAAGAGCAGTCGGGCTATGACCGGCACATCGTGGTCGCGCAATCTCAAGTACCACTGAAATTCCTGCAGTTTACGCATATCCCAACCCGCTTCTGTCCACAGGGCATCGGCCCCGGTATTTAGATTGCGAATGGCCTTATAGTACTGCAGATAGCTTTCATCGATGTTGTATTTAAATGGGTTTACCATAGCACCGGTAAACACCTGGGGCCATTTTTTGCGACTGTAATAGAGCATCTTTATGGAGTCCATGTAGCGTTCTTCGCCAAGCTTGGGATTTCCAGCGTCGTCCATGGGGTGTTCAATATCTGCCAATGCGGAGCTGATGACCAGGCCGCTTATATCCTGGTCGGCCAGATTTATGAGATTGTCACGCAGGCGGTCGATATTCATATGCATGCCATTCAGGAAGACAATCATGTCCTGACTGCGACTGGCTTTTTTGAGAATTTTAATAATTTCGAAGCAATCGTAGCGCGGGTTGGCATCGAGCCCTGTATGCAGAGCAAATGAGCAGATGCGCTTATCGCGTTTTGTGAAGCGAATGAGCTTGAGTGCTTCCTCGGTTGCCATCATCAGGGGGTTTTCTTTCAATGGCAGGGCATACTCAAGAATCATACTGAATATACCATCGGTAAGATTCTTCTTTAAACTGCCGTCACTTTCTGCGGCGACCCTCAACTGCCTGGTCTTCATATGTTTTTCATGCCTCCTGAGACGCTTTTAATCATGGAATAAGTCCTCTAAATAAAAGCCCCTGTATCTATTCTATATTCGCGGAAAAAACTAACAAGATAATCGTAAAAAAAATCTTAATTTAATTAGCCTGACATATTGACCGACTTCGTCTTACAACAAGTTGTGTCTTTGCTACGCTGCTCAAGAAACGATCTACTACATATTTATGACTGAATCAGGCTTAGTCTGTCTAAGTGGCTGCCTTTTTAGGCCCTCCAGCTTAATTTTTTGTAGTTTTTGTCGATAAAAGAGTCGTGAACATACTATGATTAAGCTGAAAATATTAAGTTATGGAGAATTTATGTTCAGGTTCATACTGCTCATTTTTTCATGCAGTCTCTTTGCAACTGAGATACTTTTACCCCAGAACCGAGCTCATTTTCTAACAAATGAAATGATCTATGTAAGCGTGGTTCGACAGGCAAAAGTACTATCTGCCAATAAATTGATTGTCAATTTAGCTGGTCCGCACAAGAGCCATATGAAGCTCAGTTTCCATATTCCTGCCAGCAAAAACCAGTTTCGCACAGAACATATCCAGCTTAATGCGGCATTGATGCGACCGGGAAAATACCAGCTCAAAATTACCGCGGATGGCAACAGTACATTAAAAAGTTTCAGCGTTATCAGTCATTACAACAAAAGCAGCTTCAGAACCATTAACTGGGGGGGGAAGGCCAAAGATAAGCAGCAATTGTCGCAGGGCGAAGAAAACCTCGGCTACAATCTTTTTATTGGCCACGGGCCCAAAGATGATAATGCATATTTATTGCAGGCATCGGTGGATTTTATGTCGTGCTGCTCAATGAGCGGCGGTCACCAGATGGATTTGCGGCCCGAATGTGATTGGTCGGATCCGCAGGTATTTCAGGGCGGCACCATGCGAGTGGTTCGACGGGCAATTATGGACCGCATACGGCCCAATGTGACAGGTATTCACTTTTATGATGAAGCCAAACTTAGCGATGGTATCGGTGGGGGAAATGCTCATAATATACCGAGCCAACTCTGGGCCTGGGAAGCGACATACAATAAGAGTAGAGTCGCCTATAAGGACCGCACAAAGTACCCGGAACAATGGCGCGAGTGGAGTTTGTGGAAACTGGGTTTTATGGATGCGGCGTGGAAAGACGCAAAATTTGGCATTGATTTGGTGAAACCGGAATTGCTGTCGATTACCGACAGTCAATTTGCCTATAACGATTTATCGCATGGTTACTATTATAATGTAAATGACAGTCTGCCAGTCTTACTCGGACACGGCGG
>JABSQK010000192.1 GCA_013215875.1 Lentisphaeria bacterium | reverse complement strand
TTGGGATTCGTTTAAACGTCAGGCTCGACAAATCTTTCATTCCGCACCACGGCGTGTCGCGGCTACTTTACATTTTGCATCTGCTGCGCATCTGCAAAATAATTGAGATCTCTAAGGTGTCACACCTTAGAACCGCCGGTAGGCAAGTCTTTCCAGGTAGTTTTTCATTCCGCACCACGGCGTGTCGCGGCTACTTTACATTTTGCAGATGCGCAGCAGATGCGCAGCAGATGCAAAATAAATTGAGATATCTAAGGTGTCACACCTTAGAACCGCCGGTAGGCAATTCTTTTATGTGCTTGTGGCCGGTAGGCAATCATTTTGAGTGGCTGTGGCCACTACGGTTTTCTTAGTGGGCGTATTTCTAATTCACGGATGCAATTTTGCGGGCTTGTATTGAGCAAATGGTAAATACTTTCGCCGATCTCTTCCGGGTCCAGTTTCCAGCTATCCGCTGATTCATCCCTGTCGACGGAACCGGGGAATACACATGTAACTTTTATACCAAAGTCCCGTAGCTCGAGGAAGATGGAATCGGAAAATCCCCTCAGGGCATATTTGCTCGCGGCATATGCACTGCCACCTTTTAACGGAAGCTTGCCGCTAATAGATGAAATGTTAACAATGTGCCCACTGCCCTGTTCCTTCATGCTGGGAATCACTGCACGGGTGCAATAAAACGGACCATTTACATTTGTCGCCATTGTTGCCTGCCAGTCTTCAACGCTGATTTCATCCACCGGAGATTTGAGTATAAGGGCAGCGTTGTTAATTAGGGCATCCACACCACCCATTTCAGCAATGAGCTCAGCTATGGCGGTTTCGGTGGCATCAGGATCCTGCATATCCGCCACCCGGTAGGATGTATTGGGCAGTATTTCAGCGAGGTTTTTGAGGGCGTCTTCAGAGCGTGCAATTAAGCCGAGTTGGCAGCCTTGTTTGGATAAAACCCGGGCAATGCCTTTACCGATACCTCTACTGGCGCCTGTTAAGATTACTTTCATACGAGTTGAGCTTCAAGCATTTTAATGATGTTCTCCGGTTGACTAGATACTACTAATGGAACTATCGGATTAAGCAATATCAATATCTCTAATAATCATGGCTATGAGTTTTTTGAGCTCAGATCACTCTTCCAAATACCACTTCATGGCATCTTCTGCCAGCCCTTTTTTAACCAACAAGCGTGAAAATGTTTCCATACTATCTGGAAAGCCAATGGCAATTGTTTTGTATTTCGGGTCTGTCCATACCCGCACTTTGATGCCTCTGAAATAAAATATCTGCGGAAAACTGATCTTCATTTCGTAAGCCGGGTCTATGCCGGCAATGCGCATGCATTCTGCGACAAAAAAGCTGCACTGCCGGTCCGTAAGAGCAAAAATTTTATAATCATAGTCTTTGATGAATTTGCGTATATCATCGTGCTGCTTCTTGCTGATCTTTATGCGTGCGACATATGTCGGGTCATGTGAATCCGCTCCCTGGTGATACTTTCCATCCTTCATTCGTGTAAACAGGTAGGAAATAGGATTGGGATCTTTCTTTTTGACAAGGCCTATCATACCATCGTAATACGACGGATTTAGAATGCCAAACTCGCCCGTATGGCCACATTCGAGAATATCCTCTGGCGATTCTGTTAGAATCCATGCATGGCCCACAGAAACATCTTCAGGGTCACCTTGTACCGGTTTCTTTAATGTATCGATAAAGCCCTTTGCAGTACTAAAGTCATAACCTCTTGAATCTGTCGCGACATATAAAAAGTAACCCTCTGTTGTCACACGTTTTTTCGGATCAGGCAATGTTTTTTTTGCAGGAATCAATACTGCTTTCCAATGATGCTCCTGGTCCTTTGGCACAGTACGGCAGCCGGCAATTGCCAAACAAAGCAATATAAAACTAAGTAGTTTCACAGGTTTCAAATTGTCTCCCAATCTCCTAATGGTGCGTCTTCATCTGCATCCGGATAGTGATAACCCAGGGCCCGCATAAAGTCGGTAATCTGCCAGGGATCATCATATGAGAATTGATCCGTCTTATAGGCGAAATCATCGTCGATAGGATGAATATAATTCTCAATATCGCAAATCGCAACGTCAAGCGTCTCACAAAGTAAAGCAAGGTTCTCCAGTACATCGTCATCTACTGCTGTGGAAAATTCATCTCGTAGCTCACCTTTGGAGAAAAACTGATAGCGCCAGCTCACCCCGTCGGATGACTGGAAGTGCACACTGGCAGTATCCAGACTTTTTGACAAGAGCCTGGCAATGTCCTGCTTCGGATCCGCTTCCGGATCGAGGAAAAGCAGCAGACCACCGTCTCTCTGAAATGCCATGGCGCCAGGAAAATCTTCCTGTTTATCCATGATTTCATCAAACGCTGCTAGCACCTTGTCGGGCGTTTCCAGCAGCGCAATTGCATTTACAAACATATTCATAGTTGACCCTGATTAAACATTGTCTATAAGTATTACTCATCGCTTTAAGAAAAACAAGGACTCATATGGATTACATTAGCACGAAATCGAGCTTAAATGGCCGTATTGCCATTCCCGGTTCGAAGTCACATACGATTCGCGCCGTACTCATGGCTGCACTGGCCGATGGCGAGTCCCACTTGATTGACCCTTTGGGTTCTTCAGACACGGAAGCGGCCCTGCATGTCTATGGCGCCCTTGGCACACGATTTGAACTTGGTGAAAAGGAATGGGTTGTACACGGCAGTGGCGGCCATTTCGACTTGCCCGACACCCCGCTCGATGTGGGAAATTCCGGCACGACCTTACGTGTCGCTCTCGGTTCACTGGCTCTCTGTAAAAATGGCGAAACCATCATCACCGGCGATGCACAAATCCAGCAGCGCCCGAGTCAACCCCTGGTCGATGCATTGAACGAACTTGGGGCAGATATAAGCTCGGAACATG
>JABSQK010000191.1 GCA_013215875.1 Lentisphaeria bacterium | reverse complement strand
CTTGTTTTTTGATGCTCGATTAATTTACACCAGTACTTCTCTTTTTCATGATCCATTTTCTTGTCCTCCATTTTGTAGACGAACAAAATAGGATCAAAAAAATCAGGACGTAAAGACTGTGCTACAATCACCGCTTACGTTGATAGTTGATAAACCTTACGCTTTTAATTTGTAAAGAGCTTACTGATGCTTACATGCTCGTGAACTGCAAGTTCACCGAGCACTTGGGGCTTGGGGAATAAAGAATTCGAGCCGGAGGCTGCGATGCCCAGTGGGAAGGAATAAATAACGGTGTGAACTTACATCTTGAAAATGCTTACATACTCGTGAGATTCCATCTCACCGAGCACTTTGGGCTCACCAAGTATTAGTGGCACACCGAGTATTTTTCGGAGGCCCAGTTTAAAAAGAAAAAGGCACCCTCTTCGAGGGTGCCTTCGAAAAACTTATTGTTGAGTGGTTTTATCCACCAATCATTTCGATCAACTTAATCAGCGGCATGAACATCGCGAGTACGATACCCCCGATAAGTACACCGAGTACAACGATCATTATCGGTTCGATAAGTGATGTCATGGCTTCTACAGCAAGGTCGACTTCTTCTTCGTAGACTGCTGCGACTCGCCCTAACATGTCGGGTAATGAACCTGTCTCCTCGCCTACCTCAATCATACTGACCACCATAAGCGGGAATATGTTCGTCGACTCGAGCGGTTTTGCCATACCTTCACCTTCTTTTACGGCGTCATGTACGACTTGAATACCACGGGCAACAACTTCGTTACCTGCTGTATCGCGAACGATGATTAATGCCTGCAATACGGCAACACCGGAATCCATAAGGGTACTGAGTGTGGAACAGAAGCGTGCGACTGACGATTTTGTTACCAGACTCCCAAACGGCGGCATTTTTAAGGTGACCATGTCTATAAAATAACTTCCATAGGCTGTGTTCTTTAATAGCTTAAAGATGATAACTCCAATAATTGTTACCGTAAGACCATAGGGCGGCCAGAAGTAATAGTTCTTGAGAATATTACTACAATTGATAACGAATACTGTTAGGCCAGGTAAGGGTTCTCCACCGAGCATGTCTTTGAACATCTTGGCAAATTTAGGTACGATAAATACCAACAGTCCTGATGTAATTACAGTCGCAATACCAATAACAACAACCGGATAGACAAGTGCTGATTTCACTTTTGCTTTGATACGAGCTGCTTTTTCCATGTATTCTGCAAGTCTGTTAAGTACCTGTTCCAATGCACCCGATGCTTCACCTGCACGAATCATATTGATATAGAGTTTGTCAAATGTCTTTTTGTGAAGACTCAAGGATTCTGAAAATGTTTGTCCGCCTTCTACTGCATCGGCAATTTCACAAACAACGCGTTTTTCGAGTACCTCTTTTGTCTGGCGCTCTAATGTACGTAAAGCACGCACAAGTGGAAGACCTGCATCCAGGAGGGTTGCTAACTGGCGTGTAAATGTGGTTAACTTTTTCCGTTTAATAACCGGAGCACCAAAGACCATTCCACCGCCATATTTATCTTTTTTCTTGGCTTTTCCTTTTCCGGAACTTTTTCCACCGCCACCTTTGGCCTCGGATATACTTGTAGGAAATAATCCCTTCTCTTTGAGCTTTACTGTTGCGTCATTTTCATTGTCTGCATCAATAACGCCTTTCTGCTCTTTTCCTGCAGAATCCATAGCTGAGTATTGGAATTTGGGCATCTGCTTACTTCTCCTGAATTAGGTTAATTTCTGCACTATATCATTAATTTTAAATAAAAGCAAGATCAAATATATTTATTGACCTAAGGCTGTAATAACACTCGTTGGGTCTTTGCAAGTTGTAATGAGGTCGCCATAATTTATAGAGCCCTGTTCATATAAATTGAGCAAGTGAGAATCCAATGTGTTCATTCCATATTTTGCCCCAGTCTGAATGTCGGATGTAATACGAAATGTTTTAGCATCGCGAATTAAGGCTGCAATAGATGGTGTCTTTATCATAATTTCGAATGCTGCAATACGGCCTGTTTTATCGGCACGCTTTAAGAGTACCTGAGAAATAACAGCCTCCAGACTCGAAGCCAGCTGTGTACGTACCTGCTCTTGCTGGTCTGTTGGAAACGCATCAACAATACGGTCAATTGTTTCTGCCGCACCTGTTGTATGTAATGTCGCAAAAACCAAATGGCCAGTTTCAGCCGCAGTTACTGCTGCTTCAATTGTTTCCAGGTCACGCATTTCCCCCACAAGTATCACATCTGGATCCTGACGCAATGCACGTCTAAGCGCTTCTGAGAAGTTCGGTACGTCGACACCAATTTCACGCTGGATGACCATGGCCTTTTTGTGATCGTGATAAAATTCGATTGGGTCTTCGACGGTAATGATATGTGTGGAGCGTTCCATATTTATCACATTTAACATTGAAGCAAGTGTGGTCGATTTTCCTGAACCAGTCGGCCCTGTTACCAAGATTAACCCACGCGGTTTGAATAATAAATCTTTCACTGCAGCTGGTAAACCAATCTGCTCCATTGTCATTAAATCATTTGGTATTGCACGCAAAACGATTCCGATGGAGCCCTTTTGTTTAAATATAGATACCCGAAAACGTGCTTTCTCTCCAAATGCAAAACCGAAGTCTGCACCGCCAATTTCACGAAGTTTCTGCTGATTGGAATCCGAGGTAATTGATTTCATTAAGCGCTCAGTATCATCACGTTCAAGTTTGTCAGTTTCCAATCCAAGCATTTCACCATGAATCCGCAGTGTGGGTGGCGCATTCACTTCAAGGTGAAGGTCACTTGCACCTTCGTCGAGGACGAGTTGTAAAAGGTCATTCATTTCTACTTGCATATTATTAGAACTCCTATGTATATTTTAAAACTTCTTCCACTGAGGTATTTCCCTCAAGAACATGTTGTACTGCATGAGAACGCAAGGTTTTCATTCCCTCTTTCTCTGCTTGTTTCATCATCGTTGATGCGGCTTCTTTTGCCATCACCATTTTCTTTAGGCTGGTTGACAATGTCAACCATTCATAAACACCCGTACGTCCTTTATAGCCGGTATTATTGCACGAATCGCACCCTTCACCAACAAAGACAACATTATCGCCCCATTCTTCACGGGTAATTTGCAGTGCAACCAATTCCGCTTCGGTGATCTCATACTGAGTTTTACAAGATGAACAAATACTTCGTACCAGGCGTTGGGCGAGAACTGCTTCGACAGTTGAATTAAGCAAGAATGGTTCAATACCCATATCAATCAAACGTGTAATAGCAGATGCCGAATCATTCGTATGTAATGTGCTCAAAACAATATGCCCTGTAAGTGCGGCTTCAATGGAAATACCTGCTGTTTCCAAATCGCGGATTTCTCCAACCATGATACGATCCGGGTCCTGTCGCAGGAATGCTTTAAGTGCCCTGGCAAAAGTCATACCGACAGACTCAACAACAGGAACTTGCATCAAGCCTTCGATTGTGTATTCAACAGGGTCTTCCGCTGTGAGAATTTTATCTTCTATATTATTTATCTCTTTTAAGCAGGAATATAAAGTGGTGGTCTTACCCGAACCCGTTGGACCAGTTACAAGTATAATTCCATTCGGTTTTCGAATACTGTCGCGTAAACCCACTTTAATTTCGTCTGGAATACCCAATGCATCCAGGTCCAGATTCACAACTGTTTTATCAAGTATTCGCAAAACCAGGCTTTCGCCATATTGAGTCGGAAGGGTGGACACACGTAAGTCGATCTTTTTGCCTGCTATACGCATTTGCATACGTCCATCTTGCGGACGGCGACGTTCGGCAATATTTAGCCCGCTGACCACTTTCACACGGCTAATCACCGGTATAGCTAGATGTTTCGGAGGCGGGGCCATTTCATAAAGCACACCATCAACTCGATAACGTATTCTGAATTGATCCGAAAAAGGTTCGAAATGTATATCACTGGCTTGATCTTTCACTGCCTGATATAAGACCACATTGACAAATCGAACAATAGGCGTGAGATTTGCAGCCTGTTCAATCTCTGCTTCATCCATCTCCCCTTCGTCTTCGTCCCATCCAAAATTGTCAAAATCATCGCCCATGCCTTCCATGATTTCCGTCAGAGATTCGAGTGATGTATCCGGATAATAGTTCTCGATGGCTTCATCGATATCAGCAGGTTTAGCCACCACAATAATCACAGGCCTTCCCAATACCTGATACAATTCATCAATGAGATGGAAATTCATGGGATCCGAGGCAGCCACATATAGTTCATCACCTTCTACTTTGATCGGGATGATGGAGTACATTTTCACAACTGAGTTCGGTACTAATTCTAAGAGCTCAGGATCCATCGAATATTCTTTTATATTGATGTATTCAGAGCCAATACTGTCTGCAATCATCAAAAGTAACTGCTCTTCGCCAACAATTCCATAATTGTACAAACAATCTTGAAATGATTTGGCACTTTCTTTGTGCTCATCATATGCAGCGTTGAGTTGATCGTCGTCTGCAAGCCCTGAGTCTGAAATTAAGTGCCACAATGAACTTACATCGGCATCGATATCTATTGGCATTGGCATAATCTATTCAAGCTCCTCTTCATCATCTGATTTCGTTACACGTATCACTTCCATAAGTGTCGTAATTCCTATACCAGCTTTACGCAATGCATCATCGCGTAAGGTACGCATACCGTTTTCACGGGCCACACGTTTGATGTCATCTGAGGGTCTGGAATCAAAAATCATTCTTACAATAACATCATTCACATAAAAAATCTCGTATATTCCCATACGTCCTTTAAATCCACCTGTGCAGGACATGCAACCATCTCCCGCCTTCAATTCTGCATCCGCAAAGAAATCTTCAGGTAGATCAAGCAAGCGTAATTCTTCAGGGTCTGGTTGTACAGGTATTGGACATTCCTTACAGTTACGTCGAACAAGGCGCTGAGCCATTACAGCTCGTATAGATGATGCAACAAGGAATGGTTTAATTCCCATGTCAATCAAACGAGTCACAGCAGTTGGGGCATCATTTGTATGCAGAGTGGAAAACACAAGATGTCCTGTAAGTGCCGCGTTAATAGCGATGGCACCTGTTGAAATATCACGAATTTCTCCCACCATTACAATATTTGGCGCTTGGCGCAACATCGCACGTAAAGCACGTTCAAAAGTCATACCAATAGAAGCGTCACATTGTACCTGGTTTATTCCATCAAGCTCATATTCCACAGGGTCTTCAGCAGTAATGATTTTTCTATTGGGTGTATTCAGCGTATTCAGGAAGGCATACAGACTTGTTGTTTTACCCGACCCTGTAGGGCCTGTAACCAGAAATATACCATCTGGCAGGGCAAGAATATTTTCGATCATGTCCTGGTCATCTCTGAAAAAACCAAGCTCTGGAATACCCAACTGAATGCTCGTTTTGTCCAAAATACGCATAACAATCGATTCACCAAAAACAGTTGGTACACTCGATACACGTAGGTCAATTGCGCGGTCAGGCATGCGAAACTGTATACGTCCATCCTGAGGTACACGGCGCTCGGCAATATCCAATTTCGCCATGATTTTTAAGCGCTGGATGATATTATTCTGTAAATACTTAGGCGGCCCGTCAACCTCTTCGAGAACACCATCCACACGATAACGTATGCGAAATCTTTTTTCCAAAGGCTCAAGGTGAATATCACTACCTCTCATTTTATGACAATCTGCAATGATCAGGGATACAAGTTTAATAATCGGCGAATTATCAACATCCGCCTTTTGCCCCATCATTTCATCATCACCATCAGACAATTCAATATCTACATCTGCGACCGTCAGGTCATGGATAGCGCTGTCAACCATTTCATCTACTGAGCCGTAATAGTGGTCAATGGCGGTTTCGATTTGAGCTTTCTTGACAATCACTGCTTCTACATCACAACGAAGAATGTATGTCAGGGAGTCAACTATTTCGATAAAACTGGTCGGGTCAGGAATGGCAATAGTTACGCTGTTGTCCAAGGTTGACATCAAGGGGACAATTTTGTACTTTTTAGCTATATCAGCAGGAACCATTGCCAATACTTCGTCGGGTATCCGATAATCGGTCATATCAAATGTGTCCATCTGATATTCGGCCGCGAGCACCATGAGAATTGAATCTTCATCACAGTATTCGAGCTCCTGTAGACATTCCACTGCGGTTTTACCCTCAGCTTCTAGCTTCATACGGACCTCTTCAGCCTGTGATTCTTCGATCACAAACTGCTGGACCAAAATGTCTAAAATATAATCGTCGTCGTCCATTAATACTCCATTACTTGCTCAATCAATATATACTATAAATACCCTTATTGTCAACCGGTTATTCGCCCTCGAATACACAGCTTTCCAACTCTCTACATATCCAATGATAAATCGGCAGATGTAATTCCTGTATTTGATAGGTCTCTTTCAGTGGAACAACAATGGAAATATCCGCCAGTGGCTTTCCGAGTCCCCCATCATTTCCGCTTAGCAATACACTCTGAATGCCTAATACACGGGCAACCTTCATCGCCTGTAAGACATTTTTTGAGTTGCCAGAGGTCGTAATTCCCATCAAAAGGTCTCCTTTTCTTCCCAGCGTATATAATTGCTGTGCAAAGACTAATTCCGGGTTTACATCGTTGGCAAAAGCAGTAGAAAATGCCACATGACTGGTTAAAGCAATGGCCCGAATCCCCTTCTCTAACTGGTTGGCAATTTCCCCTCCGTCTTCAAACGCTGCAAATGCACTCTTTTCATCAGAAGATAAGGAGCGGTCTGCACAAAAGCTTTTGATCAATTCACCCACGATATGCTCCGCATCTGAAGCGCTGCCACCATTACCACAAAAGTAGAGTGTGCCACCTGATAAGGTCGTTTTTTCGATTGCCGCATATGCTTTTAAGAGATCATCTTTGATTGGCGAGAGCACAGGGTAGCGGTCTAAAAGTTCATCAAAATACAACATGTTTTATCTTTTCTTTTATACTATGTATTATCTTTCACTTAACAGTATAGGACTTTAGACTAAAATCCATCTACTACTGGCTTAATATCTGCGTATTTCCATAGGAAAATGGGCATTTCACATGATTATTACAGATAATCCTGTAATTACTGAAAACGATCAGAAATTATACCAGTACTTGTCAGAACAGCAGCGGTACTTGTCAGAACAGCAGCGGTGTCAGGCGGCAATCCTCTTATCGGGGTATTATAAAAGTGGCAATACCTGGTGCCGCTTTCTTATCTATAATTATTTCAATTGCCTTCTGCATGGTGCTGAAAAAACACTTACATTTACTGAACTCGCCAAGCTCCAACCACACATGTTAGATAAGGACTATGACAAAGACTTTAGTACTGGATATCCCATCTTCTACAGAACCCACAATGCCTACACACCCGTATTCGATATTTTTAGCACGGTCATATACATCTACAGAAATCCAATGGACACCCTCATATCCGCCTATCACTATTTTAAAGACAGGCAAATTCCATTTTACGATTTCCCCGAAGCGGAACGCCAAAAACTAGAGGAGATTGATTATTTTATCATCTCTCAATTCCGTGCATGGATTTTTCATTACATACTGACACAATCAAAAGCTCATATTCTTATTAATTATGATAGCGCGCAGATAGATCCCTACCCTGTATTTGAAAAATTACTTCAGCGGATTTCCGGGTCAGTCAATGAAGGTGCATTGGAAAAAGCCATCGATTTGTCCAGCTTCGACAATGTAAAAAAGATGAGCATCGAAAACAATCAGCAAAATGGCATGGCCCCGAAAGCCGAATTTAAAGGTCAGTTTTTACGCAGTGGAAAAAGCGGCCAGTACAATGACGTCTTAAAAGAAGAAACAGTAGCCACCATCAAGCAACTGCTTATACAAAATAATATTGCTATTTATTGAGAGACTATTTCAGAGAGATAAACAATGCCTTGTGGGCCCCGGATGCGTCTTTTATTTCACCAAGCACGTCATCACCTACGACTTTATTCACCTTAAAAACAGCCAGTGAATTGCCGCATTCAAGGTCGCACGGACACCGAACATCGATAATATTAATATCATGTTTCGCCAGCACAGCAGAAATTTTTGCCAGCATTCCAGGTTGATCCTTATACTCAGCAAGCACACTCATTCCGGCCGGTTCGAAATACAAACCTTCAAATCCATTAATCCGGGATATCATGCAACGCCCTTCAACAACCGTTCCACGAACACTCGCTTTATTAATCGTATGGTCCTTCTGCTCTTCCAGTAAATCAATCGTCATGGTTTTACCATAATTTTTTGAATCATCGACAGTCCTAAGGGCATAAGCTATGCCTTTAGATTCCATCAGATTTTCTGCATCGCTATAGTCATAGTATGGATCAAACTCATCAGAGATACCCAGCACAACTGGCGCAGTCATCCACTTAGAAAATTCATTAAGCCCGCCATATAAGCTGACTTCGATTCCTGTCGGCACATTTTTGCCGAGGAAATTATGGGCCACGCTGGAGACATAAAAAGCGAGTCTCTGGTACATTGGGTCCAGGCCATCTGGCAATGCCTGATTTACCACAAAGCGCGTTACACCCTGGTCGAAATATCCGGTAACCTGTTCTGCTGCCCGCAGAGCAGCATTGAAGTTTGCTTCCTTGGTGCTTGCACCAAGATGAGGCAGCATAATATTTGCCACATCTTTTATTGGCTTGTCACCGGCTTCATCTTTAGCATACACATCGTTACAATAAACAATGCCCTTTGTTTTTTTTGCTGCTCGTAAATCATCTTCATTTATCACACCAGCACGTGCACAGTTCACAATCATTGCACCATCTTTCATCATGTCGAGTATCTCAGCATTTACCATGCCGCGGGTTTCGTCATTTTCTGGAATATGCAAAGAAACCACATCGGCGTTCGTAAAGATATCCACAATCGTTGTCAGCTTCACATCCAATTCATCTGCTTTTCCCTGAGATAAAAATGGATCGTAGGCAAGTATCGTACAATCAAATCCCTGCAGGCGTCTAACGAGCAGCTGGCCAATATTTCCCAGGCCGACAATACCGATGACTTTCTCTGTTAGCTCGGTACCCATAAAGTTTTTCTTTTCCCACTTACCATCACGAGCAGAGATATCCGCCGGAATAATATGGCGATA
Organism: Lentisphaeria bacterium; assembly: GCA_013215875.1. Taxonomy (GTDB): domain Bacteria; phylum Verrucomicrobiota; class Lentisphaeria; order JABSQK01; family JABSQK01; genus JABSQK01. Next base: position 1,954 of record JABSQK010000191.1, on the reverse strand, counting down.
TGCTGCCAGAATTAAAGCAACGACTTGTTCTGCCACGGCATTTGAATTCGCCCCGGGCGTATTCATTACATCAATCCCTTTACGGCGGGCATATTTTGTATCAATCGTATTGTAGCCAGCGCCAGCACGCACAATGAGTTTTAGCTCTGGCAGCTGGTCAATGATTTCTGCAGTCACATTTTCACTGCGTACAATCAATGCAGATGCATCCGGATGCAAGCCCACAAGAGATTCGAGGCTTGCCTCAGCATCCTGTATCACATTGTAATCGCTTGCTTCGAGTGTTTCTTTAGCAATCGCATCCAACTTGGTTGGTATCAATATTTTTTTCATTGATTGTCCTTGAGATAATTCATTTGTAAAATTGTATAATACCCATTAAACTATGATGCCCAAAGGAGAGCAGGATTGTTTCATGGAGCCGACAACAATAAACATTGAATTTGAACTTTCAAGCCCACAGGAATTAGCAGCTGAAAAAATCAGCGATACGCTTATTCAAAATGGCTACACAGCATACTTTGTGGGTGGCTATGTTCGGGACAAAATTCTTGGCAAATCTGCAAAAGATATCGATATAGCCTGCTCAGCCACCCCGGATGAAATCGAAGACCTATTTGATAAAACCATCGCTGTGGGCAAATCCTTCGGTGTTATGGTGGTCGTACAAGACGGCGAAATGATTGAACTGGCCACATTTCGTAAAGATGGCGGCTATCAGGATGGGCGACGACCTGAATCCATTGAGTTTTGCGGCGCATACGAAGATGCCAGACGACGGGATTTTACCATGAATGCCCTGTTTTACGACCCCCAAAAAAAAGAAATCATCGACTACGTTGGGGGACATGCCGATCTTTTAAAAGGTGAAATAAATGTAATAGGCAAAGCAGAAGAACGATTTTCTGAAGATTACCTGAGAATGTTGCGGGCCATCCGCTTCTCTGCACGATTCAATTTCCCCATCGAAGAAGGGGCATTTCAAGTCATATGTTCAAATGCAGATTTCATTTTGAAAATTAGTAATGAACGAATTTTTAACGAAATCAATGCCATGTTTTGCGGACCGGATCCGAAATTTGCGATTCAGTTATTGAAGGATGCGGGCTTTTTGAAGCTCATTTTCAATGCCGGTGACCTTGCAGATCTAGGCTCATTTAGTAGTTGCGACCCGGAAACGGCATGGGCGGTATTTTTCCATTCAATCGATTACAATTCAGAAAAAGCTGTTGAAAAGTTAAAAGAGCTAAAGGTCTCAAACATCATGATAAATGCGGTAAAATTCTGTATGGAACCCGTACGATTAGATGATAAGGCGGATTATCTTCACTTGTTTTCTCATAAACATTTTGCGAAATATCTCGACTTTATACGCATAGCGTCTATAAAAGATAAAGCGAGTAAAGAACTTTTTGACGAGCTATTGCAACGCTACCGTTCCTATGGTTTTCCCCGGGAATTAGTTAAAGCATTTGTTTCTGGAGACGAGCTGCAGGAATTGGGTCTCCAGCCAGGTAAAGAATTTGGCCGCATCATAAAGACGCTTTATCGCATGCAACTAAATGATGAATTAAAGACTAAAGAGGAAGCCCTACTATTTGTGAAAAAGGAGTATTTTTGACAGATCTTTGGGTGACGATCATCCCATGTCAAAAATAAAAGCGATTATTGCCAAAGGCTTTGCGGTCAGCACCATCTGCACCCTGTTCAGTCGCATTAGTGGATTTGCCCGGGATATTATTTTTGCTGGAATTTGGGGTACCGGGCCTGTCATATCTGCCTTTTTACTTGCTTTTACCATTCCCAATATGTTTCGGCGTTTGCTCGGCGAAGGGGCCCTGAGCGAAGTATTCATTCCCATCTACAATGAAAAACTCACAAAGGATGGCAAGGAATCCGCCTTCGAGTTTCTCAATCAAATACTCAGTCTGCTTATTCTTGCATTGAGCCTGCT
>JABSQK010000190.1 GCA_013215875.1 Lentisphaeria bacterium | reverse complement strand
TTCGCCTGCAATAGCTTTAGCAGGACCCATTAAGTCAATTTCTCCTTTCATCGATTTTTTAAGCATCATATCAACGATCAACATTCTGTTGATTTCATTAGTTCCTTCAAAGATTCTATTAATTCTAGAATCCCTGTAGGCTCGTTCCATTGGTGCTTCTGCAGAGTAACCCATGCCACCAAATATTTGAACTCCTTCATCAACAACGTAATCCAATACCTCTGATCCGTTTACTTTTAGTATCGCCGCTTCTACTGCATACTGCTCAACACCTTTAAGTTTAGCTTCACCTTCATTCATGCCACCTTCTATCAATGATTTGATTAAATCATCAATGTTTTGTCCGCATCTATAAATAGCAGATTCAACAGCGAAAATTCGGATAGCTTGCTCAGCCAGCTTATACTTAATAGCACCGTAACTAGATATTAGGTTTCCAAATTGCTTTCTGTCGTTACTGTATTTTATTGAATGTGTTGCACAGTATTTAGCTGCGCCTAAAGCTGCACCAGCAAGCTTAATTCTACCAATATTTAGAATATTCAACGCGATTTTAAATCCTTGATTTCGTTCACCCAATAAATTCTCAGCTGGTACCTTGCAATCCTTGAAAAACACTTGTCTAGTCGAAGATCCTTTAATACCAAGCTTATCTTCTTCTGGGTTTAATTCAACTCCACCAAATTCTTTCTCAACGATAAATGCACTAAGGTTTTTGTCATCGTCAATTTTTGCAAATACGATGAAGATATGTGCGAACCCTGCATTGGTGATCCACATTTTTTGACCATTAATTAAATACGCACTTCCGTCTTCCGTTAAAACTGCTTTTGTTCTTCCTGAATTGGCATCTGATCCAGCGCCAGGTTCGGTTAAGCAGTAGCTCGCTTTCCACTCACCAGATGCTAATTTGGGTATGTACTTCTCTTTTTGAGCATCGTTTCCATAGTACAGTATTGGTAGTGTTCCAATACCTGTATGTGCAGATAGTGCAACTGCGAAAGAAAAGCCAGCATCCGTTTTTTCGGTAGTTAACATAGAAGAATTAAAGTCTTTTCCCAGTCCGCCAAGATCTTCTGGCACTGATACTCCTAAAAGGCCCATTTCTCCTGCTTTATCTAGCAAGGAAGTCATAAGGCCTTCTTTCATTTTGTCGATGTCGTCCAATTGAGGCCATATGTGTTCCTCTAAAAAGTGTGTACACGCCTCGCCTATCATCACTTGTTCTTCATCGAACTCTTCTGGAATGAAAATATCTTCCGCTCTCGATTCTTTAATAAGAAACTCACCACCCTTTAATGCATCTTTTTTTTCTGACATGCCAATAATTTTAATTCAATAATTCATAAATACCTGCAGCTCCTTGACCAGCTCCAACGCACATAGTAACCATGCCGTATTTTTGATTTCTTTTTTTCATTTCATTAAATAGTTGAACTGATAATTTAGCACCTGTACATCCTAAAGGATGGCCAAGGGCAATTGCTCCACCATTAACGTTTACTATTTCTGGATTTAAATCTAATTCTCTTATTACAGCTAACGACTGTGAAGCAAAAGCCTCATTCAATTCAATTTGCGCAATATCTTTTAGCGTAAGCCCGGCCATCTTTAATGCTTTCGGAATCGCTTTGATTGG
>JABSQK010000019.1 GCA_013215875.1 Lentisphaeria bacterium | reverse complement strand
AAGAAGCAGCACCTCATCCCGTTGTACACCTTTAATAAATTTCATTTATATACTCCATAATAAATCATAAAGGAAATAGGATTTTAAATAAACTAAAAACAAGATCACTAAGGTGTTTTTCACACAGGCTCGGAGAGCCCGACCTACTTGAATAGCTGAACCAACTAGATGGTGGATGAGAATTTCGTGCCCACAGCTACAAGAATATACTATTCAATTCACTTGTAGCGGGACTGCGCAGAGGCAACGAGGCCCAGTGAGTGGGCACCCAGAGGAAATAGGACATTCAGCCCCCTTGGAACCCCTGGAGGCATGTATAGATCGCTTTTTTGATACGTCGATTTGATGATGGCGTTGTTCGTGATGTGAGCCTGGACTTTTCAGCCTCTAGTAAAGGTCGCTGTTTGATACGAGGCGACCGCCATCGACAGGTAGTATGACACCAGTTGTGAAATCACTGCCTTCGGTAAGGTAGTGAACTGCAGCGAGAATATCTTCTGGTTTTCCAATGCGTCCGAGGGGCGTGGCATTTTCGATTTGTTCTATCTTTTCAGCTGGTGCATCTTCCGGTGGCAATATGGTTCCTGGACAAATACAGTTTACGCGAATGTCCGGAGCAAGTTCTTGAGCTAGCGCTTTGGTAAGGCTTATCACTGCTGCCTTCGATACACAATATGGTAGATAGTTTTTATAAGGGCGGATGCCTGACCAGTCGCCAAAGGTAATGATCACCCCATCCTTATTCATCTGCGATGACATACCAATAGCCAGCAGGTAAGTCGATTTCAAATTGGCGCTAATATGGAAATCGAAGTCATCTTCACTCAGCTTGTTAAATTCCGTTTTGCGAAATACCGCCGCTGAGCAAATAAGCATATCCAGTTTACCAAAGTCTTTTACCAGATCACTTATCATGGTGTATATCGCATTGGAATCTGTCAGGTCTGCACAGTATATTTTTGCATCTTCAGCACCAGCAGCGAGGCATTCTTTAGCAGTTGCTTCTGCTTCGTCTTTACTGCTGCGGTAATGCAAAGCTATACGATGGCCGCGTTTGGCCATGTCCAAAGCGATTGCTTTTCCAATGCGCTTTGCTGCTCCTGTAATGAGAACTGTTTTACTCATGACATCCTTTGCTCAATTATACAGAATCGAATTGTTTATAGGGAATAATGGAATCGTGCCCATCGCTCCACTGAATATTCACCGCATAGTTTCCCATGACAGTGATCGATGTTGGAATCAGGTCATCGGGTACAGAATCATCTTTCAGAACTTTCACACCGGTAAACTCATTTATGCAATGAGCACAGCGACACCCCCTACGCAATACCGCAGGGTTTACAAATTTATCACTGTCCTGAAATACATAATGAATGCCCTGCCCCGCAACAAATTCCACTGTTGGCACTGTGCTTTCGCCATGAATAATGCGACTCACGGAACGTACAATCGATTCGCCGATGGCATTATATACTTCGACAATGGGATGTTCATCATTTTCCTGGGTCACAATTGGAAAGCCACTATCACCACATTGGGTGATGGCCGGATCGATGGGAATTTCAAATGCTTCTTCGATACCAAATTGCTCGACGATCTTGCGCTTGGCACCTTTACCAAAAATATAATATTTCGTATCATGGTCATCGGGTTTGAAGTAGGACATATTCTCAACAACTGCAACAACGGGTACATTCATCTTATCGAACATTTGAATACCTTTTTCCACATCGATAAAACTTATTTTTTGTGGTGTTGTTACCATCACCGATGCAGTAATTGGAATGATCTGCGACAGCGTCAGTTGTATATCGCCTGTGCCCGGTGGCATATCAATGATCAAATAATCCAGCTCGCCCCATGCCGTGCCCGTCAATAATTGCTTGATCGCATTGGTCACCATGGGTCCACGCATAATTGCCGGGCCTTTGCTTGGATTTGCGTAAGCAAAGGACATAAGCTTCATTCCAGTGGGATGATCGACAGGCGAAATCATGCCAGTACCTTGATCCTGAAAGAGGCCTTCAAACGGTGCATCGACCATCGTCGGTAAGCTGGGTCCAAAGATATCCGCATCGAAGATACCGATTTTTGCTCCTTGCTTCTGCAGGGTAAAAGCCAGGTTTGTGGCGACCGTGGATTTACCCACTCCGCCTTTACAGCTTCCCACGGCAATTATCGCTTGCACTTGAGACAAGCCATTGGGCTTATCATCCTGGGGCTTTTTTTCCTGGGCGGAAAGATTTACCTCGACGGTCTTCACCCAGTCGAGTTCCATGGTTGCTTCTTCGCACTGCTTCTTAAATACTTCCTTTACAGGACATGCGGGTGTGGTTAACTCACATGTAAAACTTACATCACCATCATCGCTAATTTTCATATCTTGAATAAACCCCAGGGTCACAATGTCTTTTCCAAGATCCGGGTCAATAATACGCTTTAGCTTATCAAGGATTTCATTTTCCTTGCTCATAAAAAATCTCCATCGAATTAAAATTCAGTAAAGTCTACAATCTAGCCCATTTTTTGCTTTAGCCAATCCAGCCCGCACTTCAAAGTCATATTAGGTTCTGTTGGCAGGCTGACCCACATCAGCTGGAACAAATTTCAAATTGTAGTATATTACAAAATGAAAGAAAAAAATTCGAAAGCGTTCAGTATTCGCGCCTTCCGCATATACAGTAAGGTTAGAATAATGAAAAAATTATTTACCCTACTTATCCCTACGATGCTTTTGAGTATTTCTTGTCTTGGCATATTTATCCTCATCCATGAAGACAAGGAAGGGAGCGACTATACATACATGAACTTTTTTGATGAAGCCGAGATCATACAAAAAAGACAAAAGTACATCCACAGATTGCAAATGGATTTTACAAGAATCGGTCATCGTTCAAGGAATATCACTGATCAAATGGCAATAATAGATATACTGAGCTTACTGAGGAAGTCAATTGATACGAATCCACTGGACGGACAAGTATCGCAACGTATAAAATCTACAATGATTTTGACATTCTTCTGTAAAGACGAAACAGGGAAGTCCTGGATTCTGGGAACATTTAATATTTACGATAACGGAATATATTTTGGTAAATCTAACTCTTTTGTACATATCGCATCTCAAAATAAGTTGGTTGGTATTCTTAGCCAAAAAATGGCTGGCCTACACCAAGGCGGATATGTAATGACAGTTGGACAATTAAAAGAAGAATGAAAAATCTCTAACAAACGCTCCGTGACTCATTTTTACATATATCGAGTAGGCTAAGGAAATGAAACCACAAACGGGACGTTCAGAAAGTGATTAATAATGATTTAGGTCTTTGAACTTGCATTTTTTATAAAAAACCAAAGGAATTTTATGGACCTTGGGATCACCTAGCCTCAAAGATGGATCACACCTTTCTGCGAATCATATATTTCACTGCGGTTATTCTCTTAAATGTTAGTATATAAAGACTTACTACTTTTTATATTTCCCAAATAAATTAAAAAATACCTCTATAAAAAATATTTTTGCCTATGAAATGGCGGTTAAATTACCTACAATTTAGGTAAACCGATAACTGGAGAGACATTAAATGAAATCCCGGAAACAGGCTAATTCTATTCGTATCGATGACCTTCTGACTAAAGTTGACATAAAAGGCGGGTCCAAATCAAAGTCCGATAAGATCATATTTGGTGCAATAAAAAAGCCGGTCACTGAGCTCAGAAAGCTCAGGTTCAATATGATTGAAATCGTTGTATCTCTGTTAATTACACTCGTTGTTCTCCTTGCAGTCATCAGCCTATTCGATAGTGGTTTAACAATGAATGAAGATGCACATAACCGTATTAATGCAGGTGATTCAATGGACCAATTCCTTCATCAGATGACCAGTCGTCTCGAGCAAGACTGGAACCAGGCGGAAGCTTTTCCTCTTGAAAAACCAGAGTCAAATGCTGACCCCTAATGGAGTGAAAGCAGCTTAATCACAAATGCAAATTATCAGTTGAAATTTCCATCTGAAGATGGCCTTGATCTATGGGATCCTAATGATCATAATACCGGGGTATTCAAGATTGTTCAAAGTACAAATTCAATTGGTGAGGATTATAGTGCTGAAATTCTTTCATGGAGGTCTGTTACCGAGTTTGGTACTGGCGCGAATAAACCAACATCTTTAATGCTCTATGCTGAAATTAGTTGGCCCCTTCATGTACCCTATGAAAGACGACAAAAAGCATCGTATCAGACTCTCATATATAAGCCCGGTATTCTTCCTTCCACTGAAATCGGAATTGCTAAAGATATGGTTTGCAAAACATTGTGGGCAATAAATGACAGTGGAACGAAACTCCAGTACTATATCCTCTCAGATGGAAACACATTTATAAATGAGGAAGGTTCACTGGATAGAACAGTAGATGTAGGCGCATTAACTTTCTCTACCGGAGGTAGTATATTTTTCATCGATAACAGTGGTGGTAGCTGCACTTTGTACAGCATCGGCGGCTCATCACTCGACCTTGACTCATCGACACCGAGTGTACCAACACGGATTGGCAGTACTGGTATAAGTTCTAATTCTAACGATGAAATTACAGCGCTTCAGTTTGTTAATGGCGCCCTTTATGCTGTGTCAAAAAGCAGCAAGAAAGTATACACGATAAACATATCTTCCGGACTCGCCACTTTTACGGCAAGTCTCGATGTTTCTGGTGATTTCACTGTTGGTGGATTAACTATTGGTGCAGATGGAGTTGTATATATTGTAAAATCAAACAGCAATGACAGTGAGATTTATAGCTTTTCAACCTTTCCTGATGGCGCCTTGAGCCAAACAGTTACACTTACAGGATCAAAAAATATTGAGTCCCTTGCTGGCCATCCCAATGGTTTGCTTTATGCAGCAAGTAGCAGTAAGTGGTTTAATATTCATCCAGGAAGTAAAGCAGTTTCAGTAGAATTGAATTACAGTTCAACACTTAAAGGGTTTGATTTTTACTACCCGTTTGAGGCAGCTAATTGTACAGAGGAAGATGATGAACTCTCCTGTGAAGACGGAGAAGCTGGTCTTATAGATGGCGTTTTCATGATAATGGGAAGCGATGGCAACGACAGTATTCAAGTAAGTGAAGATGGCAATTATTGGAAAGTGGATGCAGATTTAGATGATGGTGATACTGTAATCTCAGAGAAGTATCTTAAGAGTGAAGTCACATCCATTTTCATGTGCGGTGGCGGTGGAGATGACCAGCTGCAGTTGGGCGCATTTACTGGAAATTCGCTCATTTATGGTGGCGACGGCGTTGATCAAATCCAGGGCGGTTTAGGTAATGATACCATTTATGGTGGAGCTGGTGATGATGACATTCAGGGTAAGGAAGGCGATGACGTCCTTTATGGCGAAGATGGTGATGATAATCTACAGGGTGGAAATGGCGATGATATGCTTGACGGCGTGGCGGAAGAGGATTAGTAGGCACCAGGTAATCTTGTTTCATTAATCGCTGGGATACACTCAGCCTACCTATTTGCGAATTGGCTTCAGCTCTCGCAGGCACCAGACGTTAGCTAAAAACTCTATTCCCACTAAGAATGACTAATGCGCCTATTTTTTTGCAGTTTCCTTATCGAGGACCGCGAGTACTTCTTTACTACCTGGCTTGATTCCAGGCTCAAAACGGTTAATAACCGTGCCATCAGGCCCAATCAGGAATTTATTAAAATTCCATTTTACCTCACCACCAAATTTTTTATCAGCGGTTAAGAATTTAAACAGAGGATCGATATCTTTTCCCTTAACTGAAACTTTTGAAAACATAGGAAATGTTACACTGTACTTAGATGTACAGAATTTCTTAATTTCTTTATCTGTGCCCGGTTCTTGTTTGCCAAAATTATTGGCCGGAAAACCGAGAACGATTACACCCTTTTTTTCGTAGCTCTTATATAATTCTTGCAAGCCTTTGTACTGTCCTGTTAAGCCGCATTTACTAGCAACATTTACAATGAGCAACACTTTGCCTTTGTAGGTATCGAGTTTTACTTTTTTTCCATCAATCGTGGTCATAGTAAAATCATGAACCGATTTGGCCTCAGCCGCGTTGAGTGCAGAACAAAGAAGTAGGCCAGTTATAAAATGCATCAGTTTTTTCATGTGTATTCTCCTTAAAAGATTTCCTGACAGTATCCCCATTTTGGATTTTGTCACTAGAATACCAATCGATTATGGTAAAAAAAGCACATCTCGTTTTTTAATACAGAGAGACAGTGTTGCTACCACCGTTGCTGCGGCCATTAGGGTAAAAGGCATTTCCCAAATAACAAAATTCAAACTTGTGTGTATATAGGAATGCGCCTTAAAAACGATATACCAGGATAAGGGGCATAGAATTGATAACCATGTCGCTATATGTAATGCTAGCAAGCGTCTTGGAATTCGGACCTTTTTCTTCAGGAATACAAGCAGTATCGTTGCACCGAACAAAAGCAATGGAAAAATCCAATATGGGATTCTGAAATTCTGAGGATCATGTTCATCCTCTTTTATTTCATAAAAAGCACCGCTCAGGTATATCTGCAATACAGACATCCTTGAAGCCTCCAAAGACTTTGTAAATGATTTCGAATGTTTTTCGGGATCGCCACTTGTGCGTTTGCTAAACGATGATTGAATGTGCTCGGTAGCGGCGCCCCAAGTTCCTGTATCAGCTTTTATTTGAAAAGAAAGAATTATTAAATTCAATAGTACAGAAAAACATACCCCTAGAAAAACCACTGAGCATACGATAGCAATATAGCGTTTTGACCAGCGATATGCGACCGCATAAAATGACAGTGGTATGAAAGGCAATAAACACGTAACCGTGGCAAATTCGAAACCGCAGAGAATGCTTTTAACAAAACAACAAATCAAAGCCATAGAAAAATAAACGAGCAGTCGCTGCTTTTTAACTTTTTCACCCCGGTCTTTTCGGAATGCGAATGCTATAGCAAGCGGCAAATAGAAAACCCATATATTCCAATATAGATTTGATGCATAGAGGGTGAGCCATTTAGAGAAAAATACGACTACTGCAGTTCCAACCGCCGCGCCCCAACCGGCTGTACGGTAAATACAAACCACGAAAAGCAGCATAGCCAGCGTGGTCAGAATCGCAGAAAATCCACGCAATGCAGCAGGTACTTCTGCAATATTATTGAAGATTGGCAACCCGGCAATCACAGCATAAAACCATCCCTGCCCGCCGCTTTGCGAGCGATAGCTGTTGTAGCGAATCTCCCCTGCTTCATTTTTTTCGGCAGGAAGTTCTTTTCCCCAAATCGTATATTGTGCCAAGCCAGCAATTTGGTCTGGATTTATATGTTCGCCACCTGGCATCTGCTTTCGAAGTCCTTCAGCGACGCCTGGCGAACGTGTTGTTCCCAGCAGGCCTCCGTGCGAGAAGAAATCGCCCTGAGAACTTGCAATCATTCTTCCGACTACAGTACCCTCCATAGTCCGGTGAAAAGATCCGTGATCAGAGTCCGTAACGACATGGAATTGATTCTGGCTAAAACTCAGCATCAGGCAGATGGCGTAAAAACAGAATATGATCCTTTTATACTCTTTATTTTTAATGCACAGAGCGAGTGTGGCTGCCGCTGTTGCTGCAGCCAATAGAGTGAAAGGCATTTCCCAAATAATAAAATTCAATTTCATGTTTATATAGGAATCCGCTTTAAAAATGATATACCAGGATAAGGGGCATAGAATTGATAACCATGTAGCCACATGTAATGCCAGCAAGCGCCTTGGAATTCGTAGTTTTTTATTTCTCTTCAGGGAGACAAGCACCATCGTTGAACAAAACAAAAGCAATGAAAAAGTCCAATATGGGATTCTGAAATTTTGTGGGCCAATCGTGTTCTTATTTGTTTCATAAAAAGACCCGCTCAAATAGCTGTGTAATACAGATACCCGTGAGACCTCCAGAGACTTGTTAATTGATTTTGGCGGTTTTTTACGGGCGTTAGTTGTTCGTTTGCCAGACGACTGAGTGTGCTTCATTGCGGCATCCCAGCCACCTGTATCGGCTCTTATTTGAAATGAAAGAATGGTCAAATTAAAAACTGCAGAAAGAAATATACCAAGAAAAACGACTGAACAAACAACTGCAATATAGTATCTTGACCAGCGATATGCGACGGCATAAAATGACAATGGTATAAAGGGTAATAAACACGTTACCGTGACAAATTCGAAACCACATAGAATGCTTTTAATAAAAAAACAAATAAATGCGATGGATAAATAAACAAGCAGTCTCTTTTTTTTAACTTTTTCACCCCTGTCATTTCGAAATGCGAATGCAATAGCAAGCGGCAAATAGAAAACCCATATATTCCAATAAATATTTGAGGCGTAAAGTGTGAGCCATTTCGAAAGAAATATCACAATTGCAGTTGCAACCGCCGCGCTCCAGCCCGCTGTACGGTAAATACAGGCCACGAACAGCAGCATGGCCAGAGCCGTAAGAATGGCGGAAAAATTACGTAGGACTACCAGTTCTCCAACAGACACATTTTTAAAGAATGGTAACTTTATAATCGCAGCATAAAACAAACCCTGCCCACCGCTTTGCGAGCGGTAGCTGTCGTAGGTGATCTTTCCATCAGCATCTTTTTCAGCAGGCAGGTCTTTCCCCCAAATCGTATATTGCGCCAAGCCACGAAGTTGAGAATCACTTACATCCATCCCTACTGGAACCGATTTTCTAAGGTCTTCGACCAAGCCTGGAGAACGGGTTGTTCCCAGCAGGCCACCATGAGAGAAAAAATCGCCTTGAGAGCTAGCAATCATTCTTCCGACTACACGGCCCTCCATACTGCGATTGAACATCTTGTGTTGAAAACCAGTAACAACACGGAATTGATTCTGTGTATAACTCAGTATTAAACAAAGTCCGTAAGCACAGAAAATCGTTTTTTTATAGTGTCGAGTTAGAAATACTTTAGAACGACTGATCATTAAAAATTCCTGTTAAATAGAATCCCTTTTGAGGATATCATGCTTAACTTAACACCTCAGCCCAAAAATCAAAAGATATAAGCATATTGTAGATTTAACAGACCCTGGATTTATTCCATTTTTTGGCGCATATTTTCATATAGAAAAAGGCTTCCAGCGATGCCGAGGTTAAATGAGTCTGCCTGGCCAATCATAGGTATTTGAACCAGTTCCTGGCATATCGTTTTCTGTCGATCGCTCAGACCATGACGTTCTTCGCCGATAAGCATCAGGGTTTTTGTAGAAAAGCGAAAGTTGTGAAGCATCGATTGACCTATGGGTGAAGCTCCTATAACCTGTATCGTTTCTGCCTTTAACCAGGCTTGCAATTGTGGCATGGTGGCATGAATGATTTGCTGATTAAACACAGCCCCCATACTAGCCCGTAAAACAGATGGACAATACGGATCTGTTTGTTTATTTATGAAAATGAAACCATCTGCACCGAATGCCTCAGCGCTGCGGATTAAGGTGCCTAAATTACCATCTGCACGGACCCTGTCCACCAAAACCCAACAGTGAGTGCTCTTAGATGGTAATATTGCCCAGCGTTGTTTGGCAATGGCGGCAATACCTGATGCATGCTTAGCCTTGGAGATGAGTCTGAATTGCTCGGGTGAAACCGGAAGAACGGGAATACCAGCACGCCTCTGTTGCCGTAATAATTTGCGTGCCAGAGCTGCGGTGGTGAGTTTTTCGCTATAGATAATTAAGTCGAAGTTGAAGTCATTATCAACCAATTGAATGAAATGCCGAATTCCTTCAACAAAGAAAAGTCCGGTTTTTTCACGGAAGCCAAGATCATTTTGCAGGCGAGCGATCCTGTTTTTTTCCTGGTAAAAATTTGGTTTATCGGACTTTCTCTGTTTTGGCATCTCCTGGATTGATCTGAACCAATCGATTTATTATTTCAATTTCATGGCGAAACGCTGCACTTTTACGATTCTTTCACAGACGATTTAATATAATTTTTGATAAGAACTGCTATGTTAAAAGATGCCAATTATTAAACTGCATACTGAGATAAACGCCCCTATTGAGCGGGTTTTTGATTTAGCTCGAAGTATCGATGCCCATTTATCCAGTACTGAGGAAACGAATGAGAAAGTTGTTGAGGGACGAAAATCCGGGCTGATGGAATTGCACGAAACTATCACCTGGGAAGCAAAGCATTTATTTATTAGACAAAGGCTCACAGTTAAAATTACCAAACTGGATCGACCAAAGTCATTTGAAGATCAAATGGTGAAAGGTGCTTTTGCTTATATGAAACACCAGCACCACTTTTCTGAATCTAACACTAAGACTATTATGATCGACGAATTCGACTTCAAAGCCCCATTTGGATTTATTGGGCGACTTTTTGCAAAAGTGTATTTAGCCTCTTATATGGAAAGGTTTCTAAAGAAGAGAAACAGTAAGCTTAAGGAAATCGCCGAATCAGATGACTGGGCCCGCTACCTCGCCTGAGTTAGAAAATTAACTCTAATGTGAACCTTACTTTTGTTCGAATTTGCGATTATATTAGCATATGCCAATCACCTGCTCACACTGTCACGGTAATTTTGCCGAATCCGACCTTATCAGCTGGGGTGAAGGTTTTGTCTGTAATGCTTGCAAGCCCGGAGCCATTCAGAAATTGAAGGAAGGCGGAATCCCATCTCGAAATATCTTCGCCTTCGGTCGCATGACATGCCCCTATTGTGATGAATCGTTTCTGCCGCCAATAAAGCAGTGGATTCTCATTCCATTTAAACGAAACAGGCCAGGAAATTTAATTTACCGGCCTTTCTTCGACTATAGCTGTCCTGTTTGCAAGCTCAACAGCCGGTGCCACTATAGCAAGAGATCATACATTATTTTAAACTCACTTATGGTACTTGGAATGCTGCCCGGCACACTGTATCTAGTCTCAGATTCAATTGGGGATTTAAAGCACATTCTGATAAGCTTATTTCTCATGCTATTATTCGCCCCGCTCACCACATTTGTGCTGCCCTACTGGGATGAATCATGGCAGATCCTCCACCCAATCGATGTAACCACTGAAGGAAAAGACAGGGAATCTTAGATTACTCAATCGCTTTGAGTATTTTTTCTGTTACCTGCTTGCGTAGTGAGGCTTCTTCATTTGCCAGTTGATGCCCGGCTTGCTCAATCAGAATAGCTTCAGATTTTGGAAAATGTTCTTTAAGGTATTTTAGGTTCCATTTCCAATCAACCGTGGTATCATCTTCGCCCTGAATAATTGTTAATGGACGAAAACTAGTGTCTAACCCGGATAGTTCGCTCACCCACTTGCGGTGTGCTGTGGTCCATACGGATCTGCAAAAGTGGTATTGCATGGGATCTTTTTTCACTCGCAGCAAATACTCGCTGTCGCCTGAGTTTTTGCGAAAAACCCGTGGTGGACTTTTTACAAAGCACTTTAATAGCGTATGGGCAATTCCTGTCGTACGCCAAAATTTTGTGCGAACCAGGGGCGCCAGAAATACGATCTCTTTGAAGCCATCTTTTTGCATCGTCAGCAGGTAGTCAATGACAATTGCACAACCTGTACTATGAGCAATGATGGATACGTCTTGCTCATAATTTTTCTTTAGAAATGCGGCCACATCATCAAGGCCTTTACTGTATTGGCTAAAGTTATCTATACTGGCACGTTCGCCGCTGGAGAGACCATGTCCTGGAAGATCATATACAGCGACCCGGTAACCCTTATTCAGTAATTTAGGTATAAGCTGGGACCAGGCAGATGCATGGTCGAAATAACCATGAACCAGAAGCACTAGGCCTTTCTCTGTATCGGCAGTTTCGAAAATCTGCAGGGCGATGCGAAGATCCTGAGCATCTATGTAGCCAAAGCGTGCTTTGCCTGACGGATAGTTAAGCCCGTAGTAGTCCCTGTATTTCTGCAAGGCAGGGTCTTCAGAACTTCGTTTTTCGAAATTCTGATTGTCGCTGCGTATTTTTTCTAAAACTGCTTCCATATGTTTATCTACCGAGACACATGACGATAGAACTCCAAGTACTATAAATAGGAAAAAAAGATGCCATTTGCTAATGCTTCTTGTATTTTTTAATTTTGTCATATATGATTACTTAACAGCACCATAATAAAACTTGGACCAATCCTGATTTATGTAAGACTCTTTTAGGGCTTCAGGAAAAAACAGGATATCTCTCAAATCGCTTAGTTTCACCCATTCCAGCCCGATCTGTCCGGTATCTGCTTCTGTTGGTTTGAAGTCTCGTCTACCATTGGCGGAGGAACGAATGGCAATTTCCACCTGGTGAAAACCCTCCGGCAAATAGCCTTTGGTAAATTTATCTGCAATGACTTCTCGAATGAAGAGCATTTCCCCAAATGGAACTTCGGCACCCAGTTCTTCGTGCATTTCACGGTGAAAGGCCTCTTCAAGAGTTTCGCCCTCCTCTACTCCACCACCGGGTGTAATATACCAGTAGCCGCGTTCATCTTTGTATTTGGCAAGAAGGATTTCATCCCCATCAATAATCACTGCACGTACGGCTAAGCGCGGCATAAATCTCCCCTACTCGGCAATCTTCACATAAACCTTAAGGGCAGCACGGTCATTAACCAAAGTATCCATCATCTGCTGAAAATTTTCCAGTCCTTCTATAGGATGAGTTAAGAGCTTTGATAACCAGCCGGGATAAGCATTTTCTGAATGAGCAAAATCTTTTACCCCTTGCACATAAGCTTCCATATTTGCATTCACCGTACCGAACATCACTTTGTTATTTAGCACAAAGTCGATATTTACTTTATCAGTCGGCACTTCATTTACCGCATCGCCACCGGTAATACTTGTAAGACAGAGGATGCCATTTTTCTGCAATAGCTCCATACAGCCAAATGCAACCTTCGATGAACCCGTCGCTTCAAACACAAGGTCGAACGGACCGCGGGCTTCGCAAATCTCTGCAAGAGAATGTTCTCTCGAAGACATATAGACTGCGCCCAACTCCTCAACCAGTTCTGCCTTGAAGTTGCCTTCTTTTTCGCTACGGGAAATTGTGCTAACTTCCAGTCCCATTAGACGAAGCACCATTGTCGCTAATTGACCGATTGCACCCGAACCGGTTACTAGGGCAGTTTTGGGACGCCAAATTTTTAAACGGCGCTGAATTTCGAAGGCCTGCATGATACCTTTTTCTACAACACTTACCGGCTCCATGAGCACACCAACGTGTTTGAGATTTTCCGGGACTTTAACAAGAAATTCCATATCTTCTACATAGTACTCAGTGAGGAATCCGTGTAGCAAGTTTATGCCGCGTTCATAGTAGGTATCTTCCATGGTCATATCGCAGTAGCCAATATCATCATAGAAACTGTTTCCCGGACGACGCACAGTAGCAGATACATAATCGCCGACTTCAAAGCCTGTAACATTTGGACCTATTTCCACGATGCGGCCAAAATTTTCATGCCCGAGAACCAAGAAATCGTAGCCTGGAGGTGCATTGCCATAGTCGGCATGATTAATTTCTTTATCGGTGCCATCCACACCGCATTCTAATACTTGAACCAGTACACCACGGCCATCTGCCACATCCGTCACGGATGGTTTTTCAAGATCGGCCAAATGGACCGTATCAGGTGTTCCCGCAATAACTGCAATTGCTTTCATAAAGTCTCTCCATTCTAAAAGGGACGTTAACCTAATGGCGTTCTGCTAAGGATCAAGCTTGGAAGATGATAGTTGAAGCGAAAAAATTACTGCTCTTGCTGTTTTATCATTATTGATTTAGATTGGCATCATCATGATTTCAAATAGGACTTAACGTTATGCCTCTCGCCATCTCAAAAAATAAACAGATCATTCGATTTTTTCATGAGTTTAAAAATATATTTAGGAGAGTTAAACAGTTTACTTCAATTATTTTTATTAGGAAAAACTTTATATGGATCCTGCTAATTGCTTCTCCTCCCTTATTGGTTCCCATTACAGAAGGATATGGTCTTTCTGGTTTCAGATGTCAAATTGGCATCGCCGGTCTTGGAATTTGGGCAGGACATCCATATCTTGTACAATCATTTGGGTTAGTCTTTGCTACAGTTCCCTTATTTCTATTTCTGGCTACGATTTTTCTTGCCATCAGAAAATATGCACATAAAAATCCCAATTGGTTGAATGCTTTTATGCAGTCGATATTAACGGCACTCTATTTACTATTACTCTTATATTGTGGTCTGCACACTCTCTTTTTCATTTATGAAATAGCATATTATTTTGGAAAGGTTTCATTTGCAGTATTTTTCATAAAGATGATTCCTTATACATTACTTGGTTCTTATTCAACATCAGTTGTATTACTTTACCTGGACTCATACTTTTTCTCAATGAAAAAACG
Organism: Lentisphaeria bacterium; assembly: GCA_013215875.1. Classification (GTDB taxonomy): domain Bacteria; phylum Verrucomicrobiota; class Lentisphaeria; order JABSQK01; family JABSQK01; genus JABSQK01. The sequence continues at coordinate 3,851 of JABSQK010000019.1, read as the reverse complement.
GGTTTTTCATTATATAGCTATATTAATTTTAACCCAAGTCATAATAGAATCTGCAATATTTAATTCGGTACTCTCTTTCCTTTTAGGATAGAGTCATGGAATTCTAAATAACAACCTGGAGCAATGCAAATCTGTAAGAGTGTCGTGAATATTTTAATTTTTTGGTGCTACAGTAGCTCTGGACTTTTTTTAACAAGCCCTATAGTAGACCGCTATGAATCTTGATAAATATAAAGCGATAATTTTTGATTTGGATGGTTTGCTTTTGGATACGGAAAAGCAAGCCTATGAATCGTGGATGGAAGCGGCGATCTCATTGAATCTGAAGCTCAGCCCTGAGACTGTTTTAGCGTGTGTTGGCCAGGATGATGAAAAAACGCATCGTATCATTTCTTTAGAAATTCCTCAGGATCAACTTATGGGACTCATTGCGAAACGCATGGAGTTAAATTTCCATATGATGGAAACTTATGGCATTCCACTCAAAAAAGGGGCCCTGGAACTGCTTCAGTTTTTAGCTGAACAAAATAAAGATCTGGCAGTGGTAACATCGACACCAAGGGAACGGACAGTTTATAAGTTTTCCCATTCGGAGTTGAAGATGGAGCAATTTAAAGTCATCGTTACTCGCGATGAAGTATCGGAAAGTAAACCTAAACCGGAGCCTTATTTAATGGCTTTGGAAAAGCTGGGGATTGCCGCAGGTGAAGCACTTGCTTTTGAAGACAGTGTCTATGGTGCACAGTCTGTTCATGCAGCAGGGATCGACCTCATAATTGTACCGGACTTGATAGAGCACGAGGAAGAAACGCGTAAGCTGGCTAAAGCCACAGTTGATTCTTTAGCAGAGTTCCAAGCCCTACTATAGGCTTTTCGAAATACGCTAAGTTTAAGCTAACGACTTAGTGAAGTGATTAGACTTATAAATGATTTGAATTTCATCATAAACATTCTTGCAAACTATCTTATGAGTCGCTCACCAAGGCCTATAGGCCTACTATACGCCTTTGGGCGTCTGGGTATAAATCAATTCGCAGTGTTTATTTCGCAGATCCCAATTATCCGTATCAAACTCGAAGCAGGCAATGGCACAGGTGGAAAAATTGTCTATGGGTATTTTTGCCAGCCGGTTATAAAAGTTTGTCATTCCGGGATTATGGGCACAGACATAGAGCGTCTCAATTTCATCTACAGTTGTTTCGATCACCTCAAGCATCTCATCGACCGCCGCGAGGTAAAGTCCTTGTGTTTCCTCTACATCTGAAAAGCCAATAATTTGAGCCAGGCCAATTGCAGTTTCATGTGCCCGCCTGGCCGAACTTACCAAAAAGCGGCCGGGCATTGGCAAGTTTTTCTTAATATCGTCGCCCATGATTTGTACGGACATTTTTCCACGGGCATTTAGTGTGCGTTCAAAATCACCTACCGCCGGATTATCCCAGCTCGACTTTGCATGACGAATAATAACTAATTGCTTCATAAAATGAAGACCTTGTTCAAAAGCTGCTAACTAAGATAATCTCTCAAAGAGAATAAAACAATGAAATTTGATTTGTTTAAAAATATCGCATGTTTAATTTTTAAACTGCTGTATATTCCGACAACAAATTATAAAAGGGTGACAGAATGAATATCTGTGTTTACTGTTCATCGAGCAATTTAATCGATAAACGCTTTATAAAACTCGCTGAAGATACGGGCAAATTAATTGGCCAAAAAGGGCATTCATTAATTTATGGTGGAAGCAATCTTGGCATGATGGGCGCTGTAGCCAAACATGCAAAAGCCCACGGGGCATATATAAAAGCCATTATCCCGCAATACTTTGCAAATCTCGATGAGCCTGAAATTGATGAAAAAATCATCACCAAATGTTTAGGAGACCGCAAAGAAAAGATGGTCGAGGCGGCGGATGCATTTATTGTTTTGCCGGGCGGATTGGGTACCCTGGATGAGTTTTTCGATACGGTCGCTCTAAAATCACTCAATAAACACCAAAAAATCGTCTACCTGCTTAATTATGAAAACTTTTTCAGTCCTGTGGTTGCCTACTTAGAGCAGCTAATTGAGCTCAAATTCATCTCTCAAGAGCCTGAAATGATCTACCAAAACTGCCAAAACCTCGATGAATTAGCAGAATTCTTGTAAGATTTTTCTGCGTAGGCTGAATATGGCATAATCACTGCGTCTATTTCTTAGCAAGATACAAACTATTAGGGAATGGCATGAAAAATCTTAAAAAGATTTTAATAAAACGCAAGATCATGGGGATGACAGATTTACCTATGTTGTCCGGTAATGTCGTACAACTAATGCGTATGCTGAAAGACCCCGGGGTGCCAGTAAGTAAAGTGATTGACGCGATCAATAAAGATCAGTCTCTAGTGGCACAAATACTCAAACTGGTAAATTCAGGTTACTACAGTGTACGCAGTAAAGTAAATACCCTTGACCATGCAGTGGCACTTGTGGGATTTGTGAAGATCTGGGAACTGCTAATGTCGACATCGGTGATGAATATTATCTCCGGTAAAGAGCAGAATATTTGGTTGCACTCTTATACATCTTCCGTGCTCTTGCGCGAAATTATCGAAGAGGAAAAAATTCAATGCTCGGCAAAAATTCAATTGACTATGCTGATGCATGATATCGGTAAAATTGTACTGTCAAACTTTAATTCCAAAGCCTACCGCAAGGCCAATGAAGAATCCATTGAAAATGCTATTCCGCAATATAAACTTGAAATAAAACATATTGGTGTGCATCATGCAGAAGTTGGCGGGTGGTTGCTGCAAGCGTGGGAACTTGAAGATGAACAAATTATCCCAATTAGCCTGCATCATTCAGAGAAAGAAGAGATAGAGGCAAATGTATCGGACTGGATAAAAGAAACTGCCCTGCTTCGAATCGTTGATTACATTGACTGTAAAGCACGTGGTTTTGCTGTAGATCCGCCATGTGACTGGTTGGTAAAAGCTGCCGAATTGGATGGTCTTGACCTGGAAAAATGGTACATGCATCAGCAGGAAACATTGGCGTCCTTAGAAGAGACTGCGAAAGAAAATATGGTCGCAAGTTCTCAATAATATAAGTGTATTTCCACTTATATTTAGTAAGCATTCATACACTTTGTATAAAGTTTTCACTACTAATAAGTTCCACCTCTAAATATTATCTTTTTATTATTGACATTATTAGATTTTCCTCTATTTTCACACTTCAAATAGTGCCAAAACTTTACTATGTCTTTATAAGAAAAAGTAATCAGCTATGTCAAAAAAAATATTAATAATTGATGATGATGTAAATATCCGTGAAGCGATCGAATTCATGCTTCTGGATAAGGGGTATATTGTGTCTGCAGCAGCCAGTGGTGCAGAGGGTCTTCAGTTATATACGGACGAAGCTTTTGACATCGTACTACTTGATTATGATATGCCGGAGATGACTGGTGAAGAATGCTTTAAGCGACTAAAACAACTTAATATTAATATTTGTGCAGTATTGATTTCTGGTATGACAGATGAAGCCAAAGTACATGAACTTTTAGAACTTGGGTTTGCATCTTATTTGCCCAAACCATTCAAACCCTCCCAGCTTTACGATACAGTCGAAGGTATTGCATAAATTCTTTTCATATCCTGTTTCATATAAGTTCGCGATAGATATAATTCGACAGCAGCAATCCCTTTTTAGTGGCAGAAATTTGTCCGTCATTCATCACTAAAAGTTTATCATCTATTAAGCTGGAAATTTCGGTGTTTTTCGATTTGAGGATATCTGTGGAAAAGCGCTCATTAAATGCTTTAATTAGCCACCCATCGAGATGTCTCAAACCCGTGCAGAAAATT